>JAISBX010000048.1 GCA_031265965.1 Oscillospiraceae bacterium
TACGTGCAGGGCGGCGGCGTAGGCCGATCCATTGACGCGCAAAAACGCACTCTCGGCAGTACATATCCCGGAGAACGGGGCGAAGAATTCCCCGGAGGCCTCACTATCAGTTCATACGACCTCGCAAAACTGATAGCCGTATTGGCAAATGACGGAGAATACGGCGGCACCCGGGTATTATCCGCCGAGACCGTCTCGCTCATGGAAGAACCCCAAGGGAGAACCGGCGGCGGGTTCGAGCAATGCCTGCCGCTGCGCTACCGCGAGAATCTCTACAGGGAAGACGGGCTATACTACCATACAGGCAGCAACTACGGCGTGTTCAACCTGATTTCCTACAATCCGATCAGCAAAAACGGAGTGGTGGTCCTGACCTCCGGCGCGAGCGGCGCCGCCGATGCCAATGGCATCTACGCAGTATGCGGCGAAATCAGCGAAAGCGTGTACGGTTTGATTTCCGCGCCATAAACGCAAACGCAAAGCGACCTCACAACAAGCAAAAAATAGGCTTGACAGTATACGTTAGACCATTGGTTACAGGAGCGCTTCGAACGCGTCGGTCAGAGCTTGCGCGGCGGATAGCGGGAGGACGTTTACGAATTCGGAGCCGTCGAGTTGCGCGAATACGCCGGAATTGTCCGGGATGGGCAAACCAATGTGGAGTATATAACTGGATTCCTCCGACATGAAGCCGGAGCCGGATATGTATGTGAGCTCGACGGTTAGGGGGCCGTCCGTTAAACCGTAGTCCGACAGCGCCTCGGCGTCGGGGTGCCAGTCCGCACATGATATGAAAACGGGAGAGGATAAAACGGATAGCGCGGAGTCGAAATAGCGCTTCGCGGAGCGTCCCGTGTCAGACGTGGCCGGAATACCGTCTATCCTCACATTTCCGCCGTCTGTCGCGACTGTCCAGACATTTTCTCCGCGTATACTGCGAAGCGCGGCGGAAAGAACGACGTCTCCCCTGCTCAGCGTCAGCGCCGTCATCATACCCGGCTCTGACGCCGGCAGCGTCTCAAGCGTAATCATGTCGTACAGACCGACTCCGAGGAAATCTGCGAGCGATGCCCTGACGGTATAAATGACGCTGCCGCCCGGTTGCATGGCGTAAACAAATTCGCCGATGCGGTCGCCGAATAAAATCACAAACGGCGCGCTAACCCCATCGGACGCGCTCAGGATATACTTAGGACTGTCCAGCCCGTAATCACCGACGGGAAGTTCGGTTTCTATGACGCGGTCGGGCTTGAGCGTGTTCAGCGAAGCTGTCACACGCGTGACATAACTCTGCGTCAAAGGAAAATCAGGTATCGCCGTATAGCGCCAGAGTCCGCCGTCGAGCGTGAACTCTAGAGGTTCCGCTCCGCCCGTGCCGAACGATACCGCCACAGGATCGCCCCTGCCGTTCCCATAGAGCAGTGACTCCGCAGAACTCTTCGCCGCTTCCTCTTCCACGCGCCTGTTTGCGGAGACTACGGCGAAATACGCCGCGACACACGCGAGCAGCACACATGCCAGAGCGATAATCGGCGCCGCTTTTCTCTTCATCATCGGAGTCTCCTTCGCGTCCACACTGCAAATCCGCAAACGATAAACCCGAGCGGTACGATGCCCACAAAGAACACCCCCCACAGCCCCGTGTTCTTCAGCGTGTTGTATGTAATCGCGAACGGACGCGCCGGTATGTTGACGAGCGAGACGCCGCCGTAGCTCGCGGCTATAGCGTTCATGAATATGTCGAGATTCGAGGAACCGGGCACAGCCGCCGTCACGGAGTCGTCGATGAGCGTCGCCGCCGCGACGACGGTGAGACGCGACGCGGTATCCACGCCGGCAAGCTCCTCAATGGCGGAGGCGGCAATAACGAACACTCCGTCCGTCTGTGTGTTCTCGTCGATAATATTTATGCCGGAATCGGAGGTCGTCATAAACGCGGTTACGGCCGCGCCGCGGCGCAGCGGCTCTCCGAGAATAAGCGGGTGCGCCCCGATGACGATGGCGTCGGATGTGAGTCCCGCGGTTATATCGCTCTCAGCCGACAGAACGGGATAGATACAGTTGTAGCCAAAGCTCGCGGCGAAGTTCTGATAATACCGGTCCCTGTCACCCACAAATCCGGGCTGCGGGGAGATACCGTACTGCCCAAGCAGCGAGTTCCAGTTTGCGAACCCCGTATCGTCAAGGACAAGCAGCAAATCGCCGCCGTCGCGCAGATATGTCCCGAGCAGACTCAGCTCATCGTCGGCGAGATCGCTTGCCGGGGTGTTGCACACGACGAGTTTGCACTCACGCGGGACGTGCCCCTCTTTGAGTATATTCAGCGGTTCGGCCGCGAGATTCGCTTTCGCTATGAGCCCGGATATGTTGACGCCCAGCGGCTGCTCGGAGTGACCCTCCAGCACGTACACGCGCTCACTCTCAACGCCTGACACGAACATCACCGCCCCGGTAAGCTGTCCCTCGGCGTCAAGTGCCACCGGTACGCGCGAGCCTGTCGTGTAAAACCGCTGCAGGTCGCACAACAACAGTCCCTCGCCGTACCCCTCGAAGCCGTATATGTCTATGACACTGCTCTTCCCCGTTGCGTCCGAACGCACCACCACAGAGTCCTCGCGGGCATCGTACCGCGCAATCGCCGTCGGATCCGCCACGGGATCCAGCTGCGTCAGCTTTATGTACGGGGAGAGCTTTTCGTAATTGTCCAGAAATTTTTGCAGGCGCTCTTCGAGACCGCCGCTCCGTGTCAGTACTATGATCTCGACGTCGCTCTCAAGTCCGCTAAGCAGTTGCGTGGCAGCCGCGCCGGGCGTGTACATTCCGTCGCCGGTGAGGTCAAACTCAAGTGAGCCGCTCGGAAGCTGCCCGAGCAGCAGGTTAACGGCTATAACGACGGCGAGAACGAGCGCGGAAGACGCGGCGGCGTACGCGCCCTTCGCCGCACGCCGGCGCGCGGCATTTTTGTTATCCACTTCGATTCACCTCCTTACGACCAGCGCCGCTTCAGCACCGTCTGTACCGTGAGGAACACGAACAGCGCCGAGACGGATATAAAGAGCAGAAGTCCCTTTACGTCGAAGACGTAGTAGCTTGTAAAATTGCCTATCGCGTCTGGCACGGAGAACAGTCCCAAAAAATCCTTGAGCATTCCGGGCATCCCCGCTTTTTGCGTAAAGTAGAGTGCGGCAAGCGCGGCGGCGCCGACAGCGCCGACGGATACTGCGACCGACGCGCGCCTTGTCAGGGCATAGAGTGTGAGCGCAGCGAGCGCGAGTAGCGCGGCAAAGCCTATGAGCGCAGCGTCCGGCGTGTTCGGTATCAGCATGACTATCTCAGGCCAGATCGCGAGAGCGAGCAGCGCGCCCATTGATCCGACCGCCGCGATTATCTGGCTCTCGGTCAATGAGGATATGAACATGCCGATCGATATGAACATGCCGCCCATACACAAAAACGCGAGGATGGCGGAGTAATCAATCAAAAATGAGCCACTGCCCCCGGAAGCTATAATAATGGGGCACATACACGATATAAGCAGCGGCACGGCGAGCACGGTGAGCATGGCGAGATATTTTCCCAGCACAACCGCCCGGACACTGACGGGATATGTCAGCAGCATCTGATCCGTTCTGTTGCGGCGCTCCTCCGCCATGCTCTTCATCGTGAGAAGCGGCACAGCCAGCACAAACACGGGCATCACTCCGGTCAGCGAGTAGGCGAAATACGGGAAGCCCGTCACGAGGTTCACGCGCCGAAACATGAGCGCTATGAAAAAAATTACTATCGCGGTAAATATGTAGCCTATCATGGAGTTGAAGTATGAGCGCAGTTCGCGCTTATAGACAGCCGTCATCGCCGTCACCTCCGTATTCACTCTCTCCGGCGTCACTTTCCGTAGTGTCGCTTTCCGTCATGTCGTCCCGCGCGCTGTCGTCTGAGGTGAGCCTTATGAATACGGACTCAAGCGAGGCGTCCGACGGCCGCAGCATCAGAAGCGGGAGCCCGGCGGCGACGCACGCCTCAAAGACACCCTCGCGCAAATCCGTGCCGTCCGCCTGAGTCAGAGACGCAAAAACCTCGCCGCCCTCGGCGCGCACGGACACGTCCACAGCTCCGGGTAACTCATAGAGGACGGCACGCACGAGCTCTGTGTCGCCGCACCTGACTTCGATATCCAGCGAGCGCGAGCTGCCGGAGCGTTCCAGTTCCTCCGGCGCGCCGTCGGCCATGAGATTACCGTGATGTACTATTATCAGCTTATCACACAGTCCGCGCACCTCCGAGAGTATATGTGTACTGAGGATAACGGTGTGTCCGTGCCGGAATGAACGGATCAGCTCGCGGATCTCGAGTATCTGCTTGGGATCGAGACCGGCGGTAGGCTCGTCGAATATCATAACCGGCGGAAAACCGAGTATCGCCTGAGCGAACCCCACACGCTGCCTGTAGCCCTTTGAAAGGTTGGATATGAGCCTGCCGCGCATATCCTCCAATCCCGTGAGTCGCACCGCGTCGCGCACCGCCTCCGCGCGCTCACCGCGTTCGAGGCCGCGCAGTTCCGCGGCAAATTCCAGATATTCCGTCGGCGTCATATCCATGTAGAGCGGGGGCTGCTCGGGCAGATAGCCTATCAGCCGCTTGCAGCGCTCGGGCTCTCCGGCGATGCTCACGCCATCAAGCAGCACCTCTCCGTCCGTGAGTCCCAGATATCCGGTCATGATATTCATTGTCGTCGATTTTCCCGCTCCATTCGGCCCGAGGAATCCGCAAATCGTCCCCCGCTCTACGGTAAAGCTGAGGTCATTGACGGCAATATTGCCTCCGTACCGGCGCGTAAGATTTCTGACTTCGATCATGTTACTGTCACTCCTTTCGCGGTATTGTCCCTCTAAATCCCGAAAAAACGCCTGCCGTTTTCTGTCGTCGCCGTTGCGAGCTCCTCGAGGGATATGCCGCGCGCGTCCGCCAGCTTGCGCGCGATGTGTATGAGGTTCAGCGAGCTGTTTCTGCCTCCGCGCACGGGCTCGGGCGACAGATACGGGCAGTCGGTTTCGATCATTATGCGTTCGAGCGGCGCCCCGGCGGCGACCTCGAGCGCGCTTCTGGCGTTTTTGAACGTGATCACTCCCGTGAACGACAGGTACCAGCCCATACCGAGTATCGCCTCGGCGGTCTCCATGTCGCCGGAAAAGCAGTGGACGACGCCGGTTAGTTCAGGATACCTCCCGATTATCTCCAAGGTGTCGTCGCGCGCTTCGCGTTCGTGGATGATCACCGGTTTTTTTACGCGTTTCGCCATTTCGAGCTGCTCGATAAAGCGCTCCTTCTGTACGCCGCGCGGCGAAATGTCGTAGTGGTAGTCAAGCCCTATCTCGCCGACGGCGACCGCTTTTGGATGCCGCAGGAGCGTTTCCATCTCGTCGATCGAGCCGCCGTCCATATTCTTCGCTTCGTGCGGGTGAACGCCGACCGCGGCGTAGACGAACGGGTATTTTTCGGCGATCGACAGCCCCTTTTTCGCCGCGCTCACGCTGCTGGACGCGTTGAGTATGTACGAAACCCCCGCGCCGGGCATCGCCGCCATCAGCCCGTCAAGCTCACCGTCAAAGCTGTCGTCGTCATAGTGCGCGTGCGTATCAAAAAGCATAGTAAAAGACCTTTCTTTCAATCGGCGCGAAGCGTTTTGAGGAGCGCTATCTCGCTCGCGTAGCCGGGGAGCTCGTTCGGAGTCTCTAGATAAAACGGAAGCTCGCGCAGCCGCGGGTGGTTTATTATGCGCTCGAACGCCGCGAGTCCCAGTGAGCCGGCGCCTATGGTCTCGTGGCGGTCCTTGTGGCTGTCAAAGGGATTTTTGCTGTCGTTGAGATGGATGGCTCGCAGGCGGTCGAGACCGATAACGCCGTCGAATTCGTCCAGAACGCCGTCCAGGTCGTCTCGGATGTCGTAGCCCGCGTCGTACACGTGGCAGGTGTCGAGGCAGACGCCGAGCTTGCCGCCGAGCTCCACCGCGTCGATTATGGCGCGCAGCTCCTCGAACCGGCCGCCGATCTCGCTGCCCTTGCCGGCCATGGTCTCCAGCAGGACTATGGTCGTCTGCCCTGCGGTGAGGACGCTGTTCAGCGTCTCGGCTATCATCTCAACGCCGCGCTCCGCGCCCTGCCCGACGTGGCTGCCGGGGTGGAAGTTGTACATGACGCCCGGCAGGTGCTCCATGCGCCGAATGTCGTCCGCCATCGTAATGCGCGCGAACTTAAGTATGTCGGGTTTCGCCGCGCACGCGTTGAGCGTGTACGGCGCGTGCGCGAGCGGGTACCCTATGCCGCGCTCCGCCGCGAACTGCCGAAAAGCCCCGATATCGGCCTCGTCCAACGCGCGCGCGGCGCCTCCGCGCGGATTGCGCGTAAAAAACTGAAACACATTCGCGCCGATACTTTCCGCCGCGCGCCCCATAGCGAGGAACCCGCCCGAGGAAGACAGATGGCACCCGATCTTAAGCATAGAGAAAATCCTTTCTACACCGCACCGCCGCGCAATATGGCGTCGGCGATGCGGCGGCTGGCGAAGCCGTCTCCGTAGGGGTTGCTCGCGCAGCTCATTTTTTCGTACTCGCGCCTGTCTTCGAGGAGCAGTTTCGCCGCGCTGTAAATTGCGTCCGTGTCCGAACCGGTTAGTCGCAGCGTACCCGCTTCGACGCCCTCGGGGCGCTCCGTGGTGTCGCGCACCACCAGAACGGGCTTTCCAAGCGAGGGCGCCTCCTCCTGTATGCCGCCGCTGTCGGTCAGTATTATATACGACTTATTCATA
>JAISBX010000030.1 GCA_031265965.1 Oscillospiraceae bacterium
AAAAAACGTTTCCCCGCAATAGCGCTTGCGCTCGCGTTGCTGCTGTCCGTTCTCGCGTATGCGCCGTTAGGCATCAGAGCGGATGCGGCTGAGATACCTACGGACGGCGTCGCGTTGACTATTCTGCATACGAACGACGTGCATGGTGCGTTTGAGGCGAGCGGATCGGCCATCGGGCATGATGTGATTGCCGGTATATACGACGCGTACAAGGGCGCCGCCGAGCGCCCCGTGCTTTTGCTTGACGCGGGCGACGCCATGCAGGGGGTCTATTTTGTCGGGCAGAGCCGCGGCGAGGCGGCTGTGGATATTATGAACGCCGTTGGCTATGACGCTATGACGGTGGGCAACCATGAGTTCGATTACGGGGTCGCGCGTCTGCGCGAGCTCGCGGCAAGCGCGGACTTTCCCTTTCTGCTGAAGGACTCGCTCTCGGACGAGGCGGACAATTTTGCGCCTTACGTCGTCATCGAGCGCGGCGGCCTGCGAGTCGGGGTGTTCGGCGTCACTACGCCGCAGACGGCCGCGGGCAGCGTGGGCGGCATAGAAATGGCGGACGCCGGCAAGAGCTTCGGCACGGTGGAAGAGCTGATCGACGAGGCGAGGGCGGCCGTATCCGCTCTGCGCATGGACGAGAACGTCGACATCGTCGTCTGCCTGTCGCATCTCGGCGTCGAGGACATCGGGTTCGGCACCTCCTACGATATCCGTGACAATGTGGAGGGCATCGACGTGATCATCGACGGGCACAGCCATACCGCGCTCGAGGACATTGATCATGCCATGAACAGAACCCCGATTACAAGCACGGGAACCTCCGCGGTCGCATTGGGCGTCGTCGACTTTAAACAGGGCGACAACGGCGAATTCGCAGTTAGCACAAAATCCATTTTTAAGGAAGAGACCGCTGAATTCGCGCCGCGCGCGGATGTTGCGGCGGTCATTGAGCGGTGGTCCAAAGCCGTGGAGGAAGCGGGCGCAGAGGTCGTCACGGCGATTGCGGAGGACATCCCTCTCTCGCGCTCACTGCTGCGCACGGGCGAAGCCGTGGCGGGCAACCTCGTGGCTGACGCGATGCGCGCGGCTGCGGGCGCGGACGTGGCGCTGGAGAACGGCGGCGGCGTGCGCGATACATATCCGTCGCTGCCGGCGGGCGAATTGACGCGCACGCAGCTTATCACGGTGCTGCCGTTCGGCAATGTGCTGCATATGGCGGAGGTCAGCGGCGCCGTGTTGAAAGAGGCGCTGGAGCACGGCGTAGAGTTGTATCCGGCGCCGACGGGCGGCTTCCCGCAGGTCTCCGGCGTGGCGTTCACATTCAACCCGCTTGCCCCGGCCGGCGCGCGCATCCTCGAAATAGAGGTGGGCGGCGAACCGCTCGACCTTGAGAAGACATACTCCCTCGTGACGAATGACTTCACAGGTCCGCTCGGCGGCGACGGCTACACGATGCTGCGCGAGCCTTTTGCGACCCGTACGCTGCCGATCAAGGAGACGGGGCTGGCGACGCTAGACGAGGTGCTGGTCTGGTATCTCAGCGAGCACGCGGACGACGTAAAGTACGAGACGCAGGGGCGCATTGTTGCCAAAAAGATATTCGCGGATCTGACAGCCGCGCAGAACGAAGCGCTCGCGCCGCTGTTTGACGCGAACGTCGTCAATGGTTTTGAGGACGGGACGTTCCGCCCGGACGCGGCGCTTACGCGCGCGCAGCTTGCCGCGATGCTCACGCGCGCCCTCTCGCTCCCCGATCCCGGCGATGAGTCCGGCTTCCCGGACGCCGCCGGACAGTGGTATGAGTCCGACGCGCGGTCGTGCGCCGCGGCCGGCTACATAGAAGGTTATGAGGACGGGTCGTTCAAGGGCGGCAACGCGATAACATACGGCGAACTGGCGAACATCATCGAAAAGGGTTACGCGGCCGGCTCGTTCAAGAGCGGCGATGATACAACGTACGGCGAGCTGGTGGACATCATCGAACGCGTGACCGGAGTGCGCCCGGATTTCGCGCGGATCGAAGAGGGCGTCTCGCGTCTCATCGCCGCCGGGGCGCTCATCGCGATTTTATCAGCGCCCGACGCGGCATAAGCGCCTACGACAAGCCGACAGACAAAAAGTTCTTGACAACCGCATATGGCAGGCGTTATAATTATAACGCTTAGCGGGATTGTGTAATGGTAGCACGACAGACTCTGACTCTGTTTGTGAGGGTTCAAATCCTTCTCCCGCTGCCAGACGAAAAACCCCCGAGAGCACTGATGTTCTCGGGGGTTTTGCTATGTCCTGGTCTCTCCGTTAGGCGGGCGGCAATGGCTCAATTTGTCTCAAAATATGCTATTCTATAATGTAAAAAACAATGTAAAATTTTTATAGTCTGGGTCGGGCATTATGCGGCCTCGTTTAGGCTGGTTAGGGATTGTTTGCCCCAACTGATTATATTGGCTTTGCTGGCATTTGTATTCGTGCTGAACGCGTACAGGACGCGGCGCTCGGTGTCGGTTAGTTGGCCGCGCTTATTGGCGAAGAAGCCTAACGCTTGGTTGATGTCGGCTTGGCTGCTTATGCTCGTCTTGCCGTTGGCTTTTGCGAGTTCGCGCTTGTATTGCGTCCATTCGTCCCAGAGCGGCCACAGGCTATAGTTTTCCAATACTGCGCCCTTGTACACGGCGTTGGCGTAGCTTGTGCTGCTTTGGTAGGCGCTGGAATTAACGGCTTTGCCTATGAGCTCCTGCGTCGCCACGTCGTAACCGTTTTCGCGGTACAGCCACAGGGCGTACTTGAAGTTCTTCGCGCTGTCCTCGTCGCCGTTCTCGCCGAGCTCTACCCACTTGGCGCGCAGGGGGAGCCAGTCGGTGACGCCGGCGGCTTTTAGCGCCTCTATGTCCCCGACGTCGGCGTTGACGGGGATTATCTGGTACATTGGGAACACGCCGTACAGGGCGTTCTTCTGCTCCGCCGTATATTTGGGGTCGTCGAGGGCGTCTACGGCGAACATCATGGCGGCAAGGCTCGAGCTGTTGCCTTTGGTTTTGCTTATATTTGCGTACGCGTCCTGCATGACGGCATAGCGGAGCGCGTCGTTGGCTGTTATGCCGGCGTCTATCGCTTCCTGTATGTCGTTTGCGTTGACGCCTATGCCGAGGGCGGCGGCGAGCGAGATTTTCTGCTTGTCGGCAAGCGGGAGGGCGATTATCGCCTTTATGGCGTTTAGCTTGCCCGTGATGCGGTTCGCGAGAGCGGGGTCGGCTAGTTGCGCGCGGTTCCAGTATTGGCGCGCGGTGGGGTTGTTCAGCTTCAGCTCGCGCTCGATGAGCGCCGTGTCGCGGCCGGGCTTGTAGTTGTTGCCGTATTGGGCATACATCTCAAAGTATGTGGCGGGCGGGACGTCGTTGTCGATGAGCGTCTGCATATTGTCGTCGGTCACACCGAGGCCGTCAATCACATTGGCGATGGTATACGTCTCTTTGTCACCCAGCCCGAGACCTACAAGGAATTCGCTCTTTTCCGCTTTAAGCTGCCGTTTTTCCTCGTCGGTCGCGCCCTCGGCGGGCGAGGCGTTAAGCCGCTTGCGGACGGACAGCCACTCGCCGACGGACAGCCCCGCGCCCTTCGCTATGTCGCGTGCCGCTATATCCGTCTTTGTCGTGCTGACTTTATCACCGTACATCTCGTAGCGCGCCATAGAGTTAGCGTAGCGGTATATTAAATCAAGCCCCTCGGCGCG
>JAISBX010000114.1 GCA_031265965.1 Oscillospiraceae bacterium
ATCCCCCGCCCGTTATCACGCCAATCAGCTCGTCGGCCAATCGGTCGGCGGGGGCACGCTTTACTACCTCGCCTTTTTTGAATACAACGCCGGCGCCCGCGCCGCAGGCTATGCCGTAGTCGGCCGCGCGGGCCTCGCCCGGGCCGTTTACGGCGCAGCCCATTACGGCGACCGTCATGTCGCCATGTAATTCGGCCAAGCCGCGCAGGCGCGTCTCGACGTCATGTACAATCGTGAATAGATCCACCTCAGTGCGCCCGCACGTAGGGCATGAGATGACCTCTATGCCGCGCCCGCGCAGCCCGGCCGCCCTGAGTATCGCTACGCCCGCCTCCACCTCGCGCTCAGGCGGGGCCGTCAGCGAGACGCGTATCGTGTCGCCTATGCCCTCGTACAGCAGCGCGCCTATGCCCACGGCGGACTTTATAATCCCGTTGAATTCCGTGCCGGCCTCCGTGACGCCCAGATGCAGCGGGTAGCCGCACCGCTCGTGCAGCAGCCTGTACGCGTCCACCATGACGCCCACATCCGAGGACTTCACGGACAGGCATATATCCTCAAAGCCGAACCCGCGCAACTCGCCGGCCTGGCGCAGCGCGCTCTCTGCAAGCGCCTCCGCGCTCGCGCCGCCGTACTTTTCGAGTATCCCGCGCTCAAGGCTGCCCCCGTTCACGCCCACGCGTATGGGGATAGAGCGCTCCCGGCAGCACTCCGCGACGGCACGCACGCGCTCCGGGGCGCCGATGTTGCCGGGGTTTACGCGTATCTTGTCCGCGCCCGCGCGCGCCGCCGCGATAGCCAGCCGGTGATCGAAATGTATGTCGGCGACGATGGGGACGCCGCACATTTTTTTCAGTTCGCCTATGGCAATGGCGCTGTCCATGTCCGGGACCGCGACGCGCACGATGTCGCAGCCCGCGTCGCGCAGCCGCGATATCTGCGCGGCTGTCGCCGCGACGTCAGAGGTCTTTGTGGTCGTCATGGACTGCACAGACACGCGCGCGCCCGCGCCCACGGCGACGCCGCCCACCGATATGCCCCTCCGCGCTCCACGTGGCGCGTCTGCGCGGCTAGCCATTCACAATTTTCAGCACGTCGCTCACCATTACTATGGCCATCAGCCCCAGCAGCAGCGCGAAACCGGCGGCGTGTACATACCCCTCGTACTTCGGGTTTATGCGCTTGCGCGTGACAGTCTCGATAAACCCCGTTATTATAGTGAAGAATATTCTGCCCCCGTCGAGCGCCGGGATCGGCAGCATGTTCATAACGGCCAGATTCACCGCGATTATGGCGACAAAATACGCGATGTTCCGCAGCTTCATCGACGTAGGCTCGTCGGTTTGCCCTACGTCGTTTATGATCGAAACAATGCCCACGGGCCCCGACAGGTCGCGCAGGCCCGCGCGGCCCGTCACGAGCTGCGTGAGGCTGACGCGCGTCATGCGCACTAAATTGACGGCGTTGTACCACGAGAATCTCAGCCGCTCGGCCGCCGTGCCCTCGATAACGTTGAACGATATGCCAAATCTCATGCTCCCGTCCGGCATGGGGCGCCGCACCAGCAGGTAATCCTTCAGCTCCACACGCTCGCCGCCGCGCGCCAGGACGACGTCGACGCGCTCGTCCGCGAGCGACATGAACATGGAAAAATCGTCGGAGTAATATATCCGCTCGCCGTTGACGGAAATAATCTCGTCTCCCACCATCAAGCCGCTCTCGCCGGCGTCGGGGAACTCCTCGGCGAGCTCCATGACTGTATTGCCGACAGTATACTTGATGTTCGCGTATAGCGCCACTAGGATCAGCAGTCCCAGCAGAAAATTCATCGCCGAGCCCGCCATGAGTATTATGACGCGCCTCCACCTGCGCTTGGCTGTAAACGAGCGCGGGTCCGGCACCTCCTCGTCCTCGCCCTCCATGGCGCAAAACCCGCCCAGCGGTATGGCCCGCAGCGAATACAGCGTCTCGCGCCCCTGCTTTTTCAGCAGCTTCGGCCCCATCCCCACGGCAAATTCGTTCACCTTTACGCCGAGCAGCTTCGCCGCTATAAAATGGCCGAATTCGTGTATGGCCACAAGCAGCCCAAACGCGACGATCGCTAAAATAATATAAATTACGAACACATCCTCTCAACAAAACCGGAAGCCTTATCGACCGCTGATATTATGTCCCGCACGGACGGATTTTGCTCTATCGCCGAATTATCCAGCGCCGCGCCCACCAGAGCGGGTATCATGTCGAAGCTGATTTTTTTCTCCAAAAACAATCTCACGGCCGCGTCGTTCGCGCCGCTCAGCACGGCGCCCGCGGTGCCTCCGAGCCGGGCGGCGCGGAACGCGAGCCCCAGCGACGGGAACGCTTCTTCGTCGGGTACCTCAAACGTGAGCGCGCCCGCTGCCGTCAGGTCAAGCGGCGCAGAGGGCGACGGGACCCTCTCGGGGTATGTCAGCGCGTACTGTATCGGTATCCGCATATCGGCGGCCCCCAGCTGCGCTATGGCGGCGCCGTCCGCGTACTCCACCATCGAGTGCACGACGCTCTGCGGGTGCACGAGTACCTTTATCCGCTCGAGCGGCATAGAGAACAGGTGCATGGCCTCTATCACCTCGAGCCCCTTGTTCATCATTGTGGCGGAGTCTATCGTCACCTTGCGCCCCATGCTCCAGTTGGGGTGCCGCAGCGCCATTTCCGGCGTCACGGATTTGAGCGCGGCGGCGTCCATTCCGCGAAACGGGCCGCCCGACGCCGTGAGTATCAGGCGCTCCGCGCCCGCGCGCGGCCGCCCTTGCAAGCACTGAAATATCGCCGAATGCTCAGAGTCCACGGGCAGTATTTCCGCCCCGTGCGCGCGCGCGGACTCCATCACCAGATCTCCCGCGCACACGAGCGTCTCCTTGTTCGCCAAGGCGACGCGCCTGCCCGCCTCCAGCGCGTCGAGCGTCGGCAGGATACCGGCGGCGCCCACGACCGCCACGACCGTGACAGCGGTGCCCGGCGCCACGGCGGCCTGACGCACGCCGTCGTCCCCAGATACGACGCGCGTATGCGTATCGCGCAGCCTTTGCGCGAGTTCTCCCGCCGCGCGCCCATCGCGCACCGCTGCGAGCGGGACGCGGAATTCGCGCGCCTGCGCTTCAAGCAGCGAGACGTTTGAATCGGCGGCCAGCGCGGCCACGCGTATATCGAGCGCGCGCGCCACGTCGAGCGTCTGCGTGCCTATCGAGCCCGTAGACCCGAGGATCGAAACGCCGCCCCACATTATACTGTCCCCCGTGCGGCGCTCAGAACCAGATACACGGCGGGCGCTGCGAAAACCATGCTGTCGAACCTGTCGAGCATTCCGCCGTGTCCCGGCAGTATGCCGCCGAAATCCTTTATCTTGTACTCGCGCTTTATAAACGAGAACGCAAGATCGCCCAATTGCGTCGCCAGCGCGCCCAGAACGCCCGTGAGCAGCAGCGCCCAAAACGGCGCCCGCGCTCCCATGTGCCGCGCCGCCAACAGTCCGTACAGCAGCACGCCCGCTATGCCGAATACCGCGCCGCCCACGCAGCCCTCCACGGTCTTCTTCGGGCTCACGGCGGGAAACGCCTGATGCCGGCCGAAAAACATGCCCGTGAAATACGCGCCGGCGTCAGTGACGAACGCGGACACAAACGGGAACAGGGCGTAAGCCTGCCCGCCCTCCAGCACGCGCAATCTCGTGATCGAAGACAGCAGCCACGGCATGACGGCGCCCGCGAAAATAACGCAAAAAATCTGCCCCGCGCTCTTGCGCCACTGCGTCCCATATAGCATGGCCGCGCGCGTGAACGCTATGGCGGACAGCGCGAGCAGCATGGCCGTGAGCAGCGCGCCGCCGTCTATGCCCGTATACGCCCCCAGCGACGTCAGCGCGGCGAATATCACGGGCCACATAGCAAACGACTCGCCGCCGAGCCCCGCCGCGTATACGAGCTCGCGCGCGGACACCGCGGAGACGGCGCACATGAGCAGCGCCGTGGCCCACGCGGGGAACAAATACAGCACTATAACGAGCGCCGGCACCGTGACGGCGGCCACGGCGATCCTGGTCTTCAATCCTCAAACACCCCCATACCGCCGCGACCTGCCCGCGTAATCCGCGATAGCGCGGTCGAGCGCCCGCTCGTCGAAGTCCGGCCACAGCGCGTCTGTGAAGTACAGCTCGGAATAGGCCGCCTGCCACAGCAAAAAATTGGACAGCCGCTTCTCGCCGCCGGTGCGTATGAGCAAATCGGGATCCGGTACGCCGGAGGAGAACATATAGCCGGAAAACCGCTCTTCCGTCAGCCCCCCGCCGTCCGCGCCCTCGCCGCCGCCCTGCGCGCGCTCCGCAGCGTACAGCTCCGCCGCGCGCAGCAGCTCCGCACGCCCGCCGTAGTTGACGCAGACGTTGACCTGCATACCGCCCGTTCTCCGTGATATTTCGTCCGTGTCGCCGATGAGCGCGCGCAATTTGTCCGACAGGGCGGACGTGTCGCCGAAGATGCGCAGGCGCACGTCGTCGCGCTCCATCTTCTCTATCGCCTCGCGCAGATATTTGTCGAGCAGATCCAGTATGAGGCCCACCTCTTCGGGCGGGCGCTTCCAGTTCTCCGTGGAAAACGCGTAGACCGTGAGGTATTCAACGCCGATATCCTTGCAGTACGTCGCGACGCGCCGAAAAGTCTCCGCGCCGGCCGCGTGGCCCGCCGTGCGCGGCAGCCCGCGCTTTTTTGCCCAGCGCCCGTTTCCGTCCATTATGATAGCTATATGGCGCGGGACGGCGCCGGGCTCGCGTTTTGCCGCTCGCGCGCGCTTGAAAAGCATCGCTATATCTCCGACAGCTCTTTTTCTTTCTTCTCGGCCGCCTTGTCTATCTCTTTAATATAGTCGTCCGTCAGCTTCTGCATATCGCGCTCGACGTCCTTGAGGTCGTCCTCCGTGATCTCGGACTTCTTCTTCTGGGCCTTGTACTGCTCCATCGCGTCGCGCCTTATGTTGCGTATGGAGACCTTGCCCTCCTCCGCGTAACGGCTGACCTGCTTTATCAGCTCGCGCCTGCGCTCCTCCGTAAGCTGCTGGAACAGCAGGCGGATCACCTTGCCGTCGTTCGCCGGATTTATCCCCAGCTCGGAGGACAGTATCGCCTTCTCTATGGCCTTCAGGCTCGAGGCGTCCCACGGCTGTATGAGCAGCGTGCGCGGGTCCGGCGTGGAGACAGACGCTATCTGCCCTATCGGCGTAGGCGTCCCGTAGTAGTCCACGCGTATGTTGTCGAGCACGGCGGCGTTCGCGCGTCCGGCCCGCACAACGGCAAACTGGCCCTGCAGCACCTCCACCGTCTTCTTCATCTTGCCCTCATATTCAGCATATTCACCAGCCATGGCACAAAACACTCCTTAAAAAATTATTCGGTCACTCAACGATAGTTCCGATTTTTTCGCCGGTTATCACGCGCAGTATGTTCTCGGGGTCGCGCAGCTCGAACAGCAGCACGGGGATTCGGTTGTCCATCGACAGCGACGTGGCCGTGGAATCCATGACTGCCAGATGGCGCGCCAACACGTCGTCGTATGATATTTTGTCGTATTTCACGGCCGACGGGTCCTTCTTGGGGTCGGCGCTGTACACTCCGTCTATGTTCTTCGCGAGCAGTATGACCTCCGCGCCAATCTCCGCCGCGCGCAGGACCGCCGCGGTGTCCGTGGAGAAATACGGGCTGCCCGTGCCGCAGGCGAATATCACAACGCGCCCCCGGCTCAGGTGCTTGTCGGCCTTGAGCCTAATGTACGGTTCCGCGACGGCGCGTATCTCAAGCGCCGTCTGCACGCGCACCTCCACGCCGAGCTGCTCCAGCACGTCCGCGACGGCGAGGCTGTTCATGACCGTTGCCATCATGCCCATATGGTCGGCGCGCGTGCGCTCGATCTTGCCGCCCCCATCAGCCGCCCCCCGCCAGAAGTTCCCGCCCCCGACGACGAGCCCCATCTCCACTCCAAGCCCGGCGCACTCCTTTATGACGCCGCAGACGCGCCGTATCACCTCAAAATCAAGCCCAAACCGATTCTCCCCCGCCAGCGCCTCACCGCTGATTTTCAGCAGCACGCGCTTATATATTGGCTTTCGCTTCTCCTCCATAAGTATAAATCATCCCTTCCGCCACACCGTTACATCCAAACTTTCCCCCATTCTACACGCGCTGCCGCCGATTGTCAATTGTCCGCCGCTTGACGTTCACGCGCGAAAAATGCTAGTATAGCCGCAATGGCACAATACTACATTGTAAAGGACTGAACGCGGTTATGTTTGACAGGCAGCTTAAAAAAATGTTCGTCGAGGCGGCCCGGGCGCTTGAGGGCGGGGGGGCGGTGGTGCTGGCTACAGTGGTGGATTCTGATGGGTCGGCGCCGCGCAAATCGGGCAGCGTTATGGCGGTGTTCGCAGATGGCGCGTCGGCGGGCACGGTGGGCGGGGGCGCGCTGGAATATGAGGTGCAGCGCGTGGCGCGGGAAATACTCGATAAACGCACGTCCGATACGGTTGAGTACTCGCTTGCCGCAAATGAGCTGGGCGACGTCTGCATGGTCTGCGGCGGCGGCGTCACCGTGCATTATCAATATTTGGCGCCCAGCGAGCGCAACCGCATGCTGTTCCGCATGTTGGCCGACGCTGCGGACAAAGACGGAAACAGCTGGGTGATCTACCGCATCTCAGGCGACGGCGCCACCGAGACAACGTTCTGCGACGGCGGCGCGCTGCATTATGCGGAACTGACCACCTTTGCCGAAATAGAGCCTCTGCTCGGGCGCGTCTGTACGCTGACGGACGGCGAGCCGAGATACTATGCGCTCCCGCTGTCTACGGCGGGGCGCGCGCTGATATTCGGCGGCGGGCATGTGGCGCAGGAAGTTGTTCCGGCGCTCAGCCGAGTCGACTTCCGCTGCGTGGTCTTCGACGATAGAGAGGAATTCACGCGGCCGGAGCTGTTCCCCGACGCGGGAACCGTCATCTTGGGCGACTTCAACCGCGTAAGCGAGAAACTGACGGTCGAACACGCCGACTATATCGTCGTACTCACGCGCGGCCACAAAGCCGACTTCGAGGTCCTCCGGCAGGTTCTGCCTCTGGGCGCGGCGTACACGGGCTGTATCGGCTCCCGGCGCAAGACGGAGATAATAAAGCGCCGGCTGCGGGAGTCCGGCGTGTCCGACGGGGACATCGCGCGCATGCACAGCCCCATCGGCGTCGCGATCGGCGCAGAGACACCCGCCGAGATTGCCGTCTCTATCGCCGCCGAGATGATACTCCACCGCGCGCGCGGCTGATATTTTTTGATATTTTTCTTGCATTCCTGCAATCGATGTGTTATGCTATGCGGCAGTCCGCGCGGTTTTGGCGGCGCGGATACGCTGAAATACGCGTTATTACGCACGGTTCCAGATTTCGCGGCATGTGCTTTCTATTAAATAGAAAGTTGGCGCGGGACACGACAGAGCCGGAGGCCGGGCGGTGCCTTGGCGGCGCTCAGAACAACAAAACAGGAGGATTTTACATGGCGGTAGTTACAATGAAGCAGCTTTTGGAGGCAGGCGTGCACTTTGGGCACCAGACAAGGCGCTGGAACCCAAAAATGGCGCCGTATATCTATATGGAGCGCAACGGCATCTATATAATTGATCTCCAAAAGACGGTGAAAAAGCTCGACGAGGCGTATAATTTCATACGCATGATGAGCGAAGAGGGCGGCAGCCTGCTGTTCGTCGGCACAAAAAAGCAGGCGCAGGACTCCGTGCGCGAGGAGGCGGAACGCGCCGGCGCGTACTTTGTCAACGCGCGCTGGCTGGGCGGCATGCTCACAAACTTCAAGACGATGCGCACACGCATCGACAGGCTCGCGCAGCTGCGCAAAATGCAAGAAGACGGCACCTTCGATATGCTTCCCAAAAAAGAAGTCATCAAACACACGAACGAGATATCAAAGCTCGAAAAATACCTGGGCGGCGTCAAGAACATGAAAAAGCTGCCGGCGGCGCTCTTTATCGTCGACCCGCGCAAGGAGCGCAACGCGATCGCCGAAGCGCGCAAGCTCAAAATACCCATAGTCGCCATTGTCGACACAAACTGCGACCCAGACGAGATAGACCATATCATACCGGGCAACGACGACGCCATCCGCGCCATCCGCCTCATGTCCCAAACTATGGCGAGCGCCGTCATTGAGGGCAGGCAAGGCGCCGACGCAAAAGCGGCGGCCGCAGAGGAAGAAGCCGCCATAGCCGCAGCGGCGGCGGCGGACACAGTCCCCGAAGCCGCCGTGGCCGCGAGCGAGAGCGAACCGGCGGCGGCAAGCGAAACTATCCACAATTCATAAGCATAGGAGGATTATATTAATGGCATTTTCTGCCGCTGACGTCAAAGAATTGCGCGAGCTCACGGGCGTTGGCATGATGGACTGCAAAAAGGCGCTTGAGGCGTCAGACGGGGATATGGAAAAAGCGGTCACCTTTTTGCGCGAGCGCGGACTTGCGGCCGCTCAGAAAAAAGCGGGGCGCATTGCCGCAGAGGGCGTCGCGTACGCCGACGTGATAGACGGCGTGGGCATCGTAGTCGAGGTCAACGCCGAAACCGACTTTGTAGCAAAGAACGATAAATTTGTCGATTTTGTCAAGGGCGTCGCGCTTGCGGCGGCGCAGAACGCGCCGGCGGACATCAACGCGCTGCTTGACTCCCACTATCCCGGCACCGACATGACTGTGCGGGAACGCCAGCAGGAGATGGTCCTCGTGATCGGCGAGAATATAAGCGTGCGCCGTTTCGCGCGCTACACAGACGGCCTGTGCGTCCCGTATGTACATGCCGGCGGCAAGATCGGCGTTCTCGTCGTGCTGGATGTCAGCGGCATAGCGGACACAGGCGCCGTGACCGAATTCGGCAAGGACATCGCCATGCAGATCGCCGCCATGAGGCCGCTGTTCCTCGATTCCTCGTCTGTCGACCCGTCTGAACTCGAGCGTGAACGCGAGATACAGCTAAACAAGGCCATCGAGGAAAACCGGGCAAAGAACCTGCCGGAGGACAAGGCGCGCCAGATAGCGGAGAACATGGTCAAGGGCCGTCTCAACAAATTTTTTGAGGAGATATGCCTGCTCAATCAGCCTTACGTCAAGGAGAACAAGACGACGGTCGAGCAGCACATGAAAGCCGTGTCGAAAGCGTTGGGCGGCGCAATCTCTATCAAGGCGTTCACGCGCTTTGAAAAGGGCGAGGGCATAGAAAAAAAGCAGGAGGACTTCGCCGCTGAAATAGCGGATCTGGTGAAGTAGGCTCCCTATGGGCATCGAATCCACACTCGAATATATCCACAGTGTCAAGTGGCAAGGCAGCAAGCCCGGGCTGGAACGGACGCGTGCGCTCCTTGCAGCGCTCGGGAACCCCGAAAAGAAGCTCCGCTTCGTCCATGTATCCGGCACCAACGGCAAGGGCAGCGTGTGCGCGTGCATGCAGTCTGTCCTCACACGCGCTGGATATGTGACGGGGCTGTACACATCGCCCCACCTATTCAAAGTCAACGAACGGCTGCAGGTGGACGGCATACAGATAAGCAACGCTGAACTCGAGTCTCTTACTGACAAAATACGGCCGTTTGCCGATGCCATGAGCGACTCCCCAACCGAATTTGAACTCATAACGGCGCTTGCGATGGAGTTCTTTCTCCTTAAAAAATGCGACGTCGTTGTGCTGGAAGCGGGCATGGGCGGCGAACTCGACTCGACAAACGTAATAGACACGCCAGACGCGGCCGTGATAACGGCCATAGGGCTTGACCACACTGCGGAACTCGGGCCGTCTCTTGCCGAAATAGCCTCCGCAAAAGCCGGGATAATCAAACCCGGAGGGCTTGTCGCCGTCGACGGCGGGCAGGCAGAGGCGGTGGCGGTGTTTGAAGACAAGTGCCGCACCGTCGGCGCTGAACTGCGCAAAGTCGATTTTGCGCGTCTTACAGTCAATAGCGCCGGTCTCGACGCCACTTTCTTCGATTACGGCCGCTTAAAAAACCTCGAAATGCCGCTAATAGGCACCTATCAGCCGAAAAACGCGGCACTTGCGATAACCGCCCTCTACTGTCTGCGTGAACGCGGCTATTCCATATCCGACAGCGCCGTCGCCGAAGGCCTGCGGACCGTGCGATGGCCGGGGCGTTTTGAGATATTGCGCCGCAGCCCCGTTTTCGTCTTGGACGGCGCTCATAACGTCCAAGGAGCGGAGGCGGCGGCAAAAAGCCTCAGGGACATCTTCGCCGGCCATAAATTCATTTTTATCATAGGAATTATGGCGGACAAGGACGCAAAGGCAATGATAGATTGCCTGTCGCCGCTTGCGCACGAGTTCATAGCCACGCGCCCTGCGGTCGCGCGCGCCATGGATGCCCGCTCCTTGGCAGCGCTTTTGGAGCGCGGCGGGCTGCCCGCAACGGCACGCGAATCGATAGATGGTGCCGTTGCGACAGCCCTCGATAGGGCGCGGCGCGGCGGGTTCCCTGTTTGCGCGCTCGGCTCGCTCTACTTTTCGAGCGATATTCGGCGGGCTGTTGAAAAATTTTCTTGATTTTTTTCGCGTGCGGTGTTACAATGCGGACTATATGTCCATTATGTGGTCCCGCTGATATATAATTTTTCTCACGAAAGGGGGGAATAGGCGTGCCAAATATTAAATCTGCGTCGAAGAGGGTTCTAATCGCAAAAAAAAATAACGCGAGAAACAAGGCGGCCAAGTCGCAAATGAAGACGAACCTAAAAAAGTTTGAGTCCGCAGTGTCCGGCGGCGACAAAAACGCGGCGGCGAGCGCATACAAGGTTGCCGTAAAGACTGTTGACCGCGCTGCAGCGCACGGTTTCATCCACAAAAACAACGCGGCGCATAAAAAGAGCAGTCTGACGGTCAGACTGAATAATATGCAGTAATGTTTGCATATTTTTTGCATATACGATAATTTCACTGAATATTGTGTTTCATTTCGCACTATTCAGCGAAATTATCGTGCGGCGGCACAAACGGAGGGCACCCACGAATAATAACGTAAACTCGACGTTTGAAACGGCTCCGCCCTTTTCAAACGATTTTTTTCTTGCTCTTTCCGCTGTATTTTGGTAGAATGCGTAATATGCCTTAACAGCGTGTACACATGACAATATACTAAGGGGCGTTTTATCCATGAATTCAGCTGTCGATGTCTGGCAAAGCGTTAAAAAAATTCTAAGCGACGACCTCACAAGCACCGCCATTTCTACGTGGTTTGACGACTGCGAAGTAGTTGAAATAGGCGCTGACAGCCTGACGCTCCGCGCGTCCACGCCATTCAAAGGCAACATAATAAGCCGCTATAAAAACCACATAAAAAAAGCCCTCTTCGAGTTGTTCTCTTGCGAATTCGACGTTATGTTCATATACAATTCGCCCGAAATGTCCAATAACTCCCAAAAACGCGCTCCTGTGGATTTAACAACTGACACAGAAGACGAAGAGGACTTCACGTTCGATCGCTTTGTAGTTGGAAATTCGAATAAATTCGCGCACGCTGCCGCGCTCGGTGTCGCTGGAGGGCAGCGGAAGGACTATAATCCCCTCTTTATATACGGAAATTCAGGCCTTGGCAAAACTCATCTGCTCCACGCCATACGCCACTCAATCATGCTCAGCCATCCCGAGTATAACATTGTCAGCCTTACGGGAGAATTCTTTACAAATGAGCTTATTCA
>JAISBX010000137.1 GCA_031265965.1 Oscillospiraceae bacterium
CGCTGATAATCCCGATGACGGACGACATGTCCAACGCCGTCTCGCTGGCGACGCTCATGCGCGGCGCCGGCATCCGCGTCATGATCTACGGCGAGGACAGGAAGTTCAAAGCGAAAATCGGGTACGCGGACAAGCTGGGCATACCGTTCACCGTATTCCTCGGCGAGGACGAGATACGCGACGGCAAGATAACCGTAAAAAATATGTCCACCGGCGAACAGACGACGGCCTCCCCCGCTCTCCTCTGCGAGGGCATCCGCGAAAAGCTGCGGACTATGCGAGCGGTGGCGCCTGTGACGGACAAGCAGCCATCAGTTCAAGACAGACATAGGCAGCCTGCGAACGGCGCGGCTTGCGGGTAGAAGAGGAACGCCGTGCCGACGCCGCAGCGGGCGGCAAGCGCCAGTTTCGCCCTTACGCTGAATATGTCGTCGTACAGCACGACGTGGCGCGCGGCGCCCTCGCGGTATGTGAAGTAGTTGCAGCACAGCTCGTCTGAGAAATGCGGCTTGAGGCAGCGGCGGACAGCGAGACTCGTCAACTCGTCCGCCGTTATGCGGCGTCCCTCGCCGCGCGGGGACGGCAGCGCGAAGTCCTCGCTCGCCATGTCGATTTCAAGCGCGACGCCGTCTCCTCCGAAATGCCTGACGGCTTCGGTCACGCGATCCTCCAGCACACCGCCGGACATCGCCGTTGGTATGAGCGCCACAGTGCCCTTGACGCGAGCTGCGGCGCCCTCAGGGCAAAAGACGCGCACGCCGCGCTCCGCCGCCGTGTCTGCTGTCAGAACCGCAAGTTGCGCAAACGCGTCGTCCGGTTCGCCGCCGCAGCCTATGACGACGCCCGTGTAGCCTCGCGCCGCGCACTCAGCGTTTATACCGCGTGCGAGCGTACGTGCGCCGTCTCCGGGGCGCAGACCCGTGACGTCGCACACCATAGTTCCGCCGCGCGTGTCAGCAGGCGCCGCAGCGGCGCGGCACAGCCGTCCGCCCTCCTGCCGGTACGCCATATGCGCCAAATTGAGGCCCGCCCTCTCGGCCTTATCCGCCAAATCCGGCGGAACCGCGAAAATAATATTCATTTTAGACAGTATTCATGAAAGGCTGAAATAATGAGTTTTTCACCTGTGCCGGCCTACTCGTTTGAGGCTCTCACCGATATTCCGGCCGATTTTCTGCGGAGCATAGGCGTCACGTTTTTGATGCTCGACCTCGACAACACAATAGCGCCGTACAGCTCAGACAAGCCGGACGACGGCGTTTTGCGGTGGGCAGACGCGCTGCGCGCCGGCGGCATTAGCCTGTTTATAGTGTCAAACAGCCGGAAGCGCGGGCGCGCCGAACGGTTTGCCGAGTCGCTGCGCGTCGGGTATATTAACGCGGCCCGCAAGCCTTCGCCGGCGGGCGTCTTGGCCGCCATACGCAATTGCGGGGCCGCGCCCGGCAGCTCCGCGCTCGTCGGGGATCAGATATACACCGACACGCTGGCCGCCAACCGCGCCGGCGTCACATCGATATTAGTCAAGCCTATCCGGCTGAGCAACGCGTTTCTGGCGGCCCGCTACGGGCTGGAGGCGCCGTTCCGCGCGCTCGGCGCGCGCCAATCGCATTAGAAGGAGATGATTTCATGGCGGATATACTCGGCAACATTGGCGGGATAATGCAGGCGCTTCGCTCCGCCCCATATGACTGCGCGATCATAACGAGCCCGGCGAACAGGCTGTATGCCACGGGGTTCCAGTCGAGCGACGGTTTGGCGCTCGTGACGCGGGAGAGCGCGTGGTTTTTCACCGATTCGCGCTATTTTGAGGCGGCGTCGGCTGCGATTTCGGACGCGGAGGTCGTGCTCGTGTCGGGCCGCAGCGGGTACACCGGCGCGGTGAAGGCGATAGTGGAATCGCGTGGGTTCGCGAGCGTCGGGTTTGAGGACGAGTACATGACGTACTCGGATCACGGGCAGTGGCGCGAGAGCTTGGGCGCAAACATCCGCCTGTGCGAGGCATCTGAAATGCTCACCGCGCTGCGGTCGGTAAAGAGCGGCGCGGAGCTTGACGCGATGAAGCGGGCACAGCGCGTGGCGGAGCGCTCGTTTGAGCAGATACTGCCGCTTATCAGCGCAGAAATAACAGAAAAAGAGCTCGCGGCCGAGCTCATCTACAGATTTATGCTAAACGGCGCCGAGGACAAGTCATTCGACCCCATAGTGGTGTCCGGCGCGCGTTCGAGCATGCCGCACGGCGTACCGTCAGACAGCAAGCTGAGGCCCGGATTCCTCACGATAGACTTCGGCGCGAAGCTCGGCGGCTGGTGCAGCGACACGACGCGTACGCTCTGCCTGGGCGAGCCCACGGACGAGATGCGGCGCGTGTACGATACGGTGCTGCGCGCGCAGGAGCGCGGCATATCGGCCGCGCGCGCGGGCGCAACGGGCAGGGACGTGGACGCGGCGGCGCGCGAAGAGATAGCGCGCGCCGGCTACGGCGAGTATTTCGGCCACGGCTTCGGCCACGGCCTGGGACTTGAAATACACGAGCAGCCGAACGCCGCGCACGCAAACGACAAGCCGCTGCCTGTGGGCGCCGTCATCTCGGCTGAGCCCGGCATATATATCCCCGGGCGCTTCGGCGTGAGGATAGAGGACGTGCTGTACATAACGGCGGACGGCAACGAGAACATAACGGGCCTGCCAAAGGAGCTGACGGTACTATATATATGAATCCTATTTTAATTTTGCACCGGATAACGGCGCTCATCGCATCCGCCGCGCTATCTTACGCGCCCGCCGGCGCCGTGCCGGACGCGGCGCCGGCCGCAAGAGGCCCGTGGTCTGATTTTACTGTCGTCGCGCACGCGGGAGGGGCGGTGGACGGATATTTCGGCTCCAATTCCATACAGGCGGCAGAGGCGTCCCTCGCGCGGGGGATCACGTTGATAGAGCTCGATTTTGTGCGGACCCTCGACGGCGATTTCGTCTGCGCCCACGACTGGGAAGGGCAGCCGAACAGAATACCGTTTGCCCCCGCGAGTGCCGTGAGCGGCGCCCAGTTCGCGAATTACCGCATTTTCTGCAAATACACCGCGATCAATACGGGACGCTTAATCGAGTTTCTAAACAACAACCAAAATTGCAGGATAATAACGGACACAAAACAGGGCGACTACGGACTGTTGGAGATGATAGCGCGGGACTTCCCGCAGCTGACGGCGCGCTTTATCCCGCAGGTGTACGCTTTTGCCGACTACGGCAAGATCAAGGCGCTGGGGTACAGCGACATAATCATCACGCTGTACGCCATGCCGACATCGGAGCGGGAAAATCCCGCAGCGACAGCCGCCCGCGTCCGGCAGCTTGGAGCCTTTGCGCTCACGCTGCCGGACAGCGAGGTTGAGAAGTACGCCCCGGCGCTCAATGACGCGGGCATCAATTTCTATGCCCACACCGTAAACGACACAGAAAGATGTGCTGAGCTGCGGGAGCTCGGCGCCGCCGGCGTCTATTCAGACTCGCTGTATGTTGACAAATCCGGCGGACGCCTCGCGGTCTCATGTCAAAGCGAGGCGCCCACCGAGACGTTTGTATACTACGGACAGACATACTACCCGCTGCAAGCGGCGCTCATAGGGCTCGGGGATGTCACGGAATACACGTGGTCGGCGCCGGATGAGAGCGTGAGCTTTGAGCGCGGCGGCGTAAAATACCGGTTGTTCCCGGGAACAAATCTCGTCAGGCGGATGTCGTATCAAGGCGCGGATACAATAGCGCCCGGAGGCGCCGTGACGATATATCGCAACACAATATACGCCCCCGAGAGCATAATAAAGGCGATCTCCGCAAACGGCTGAACGGCAAAATGCGCTTTAACGCCTCAAAACAGCTTTAGCACCCGCTCTTCGCCGGAGGCGAACATCGTCATCTGGGGATCCTCGCCGCCAGACGCTTTCAGCCACGGCTTATTGATCTCCGAGCGCTGCCGCATCTGCTCCTCAAGCACTTGCCCAATCAGCGTGTTCGACAGCAAGAAACCCGTGGGGGTGAACCGCCAGTTGTCGTCGTGCCGCTCTGCCCATCCGTTGGACTCGAAATACCGGAGCCTGCTCAATATGCGGTCCATATCGCAGTGGTATATCTCGTAGTACTCGCTCTCGGATATGCCGTATACGGTCCGCAGCCGCAGCATGAGATACTCGCCCGCTTTTTCGAAATCGGACAGCTCTTCGCTCGTCTCAATAATTGATTTGTCATACAAAATACCCTCGCTGTACCGCTCCAGATCGGACACTATGCCGTACCGCCGCCCGCCGATAAAGCTGTGCGCTGCGGCGCCGAAGCCGAGGTATTCGCCGCCGAGCCAGTATTTGAGGTTATGCACGGACTCGAATCCGCGCCGAGCAAAGTTTGACACCTCGTACTGCTTGTACCCGAATCTGCTAAGCGTCTCCACGGTGTACAGATACATATCCGCCTGTTCGTCGTCGCTCGGAAGGAACGGCGAGTCTTTGAAGACGTACAGCTGCGTGCCTTCCTCGATTGTCAGGCCGTAGCAGGATATGTGTTCGGGCTTCAGCGCGAGCGCGCGGCTGAGCGTATCCGCCCAGTCGTCGCGCTTTTGGGAAGGCAGCCCATAGATGAGGTCTATGCTTATATTCTTGAATCCCGCCTCGCGCGCGTCCCGCACGGCCTCTTCCGCCCTGGCGAAGTCATGGCGCCTGCCCAAGCTCTTCAAAACGGAGTCGTTGGCCGACTGCACCCCGACAGACAGCCTATTGAACCCCGCTCGGTACAGCGCCTGCACGTCCTCTTTCGTAATGCTGTCGGGGTTGACCTCCGCCGTCACCTCCGCGCTGCGCAGCACATGCCCGTGCTTTTTCAACGCGTTGAACAGGCTGACGAGCCTGCCCGATCCGTAATAACTGGGCGTGCCGCCGCCGAAGTACACGCTGTCCACGATATACCCGTCCAACTGCGGCGCGTATTCCCTTATATGCCGCAGCAGCGCATACTGATAGTCCGGCATGAGTTTATCCCTGCCGGCCGTGGAATAAAACCCGCAATACGCGCATCTGCTCGCGCAAAACGGTATATGTACATAGACCCCGAGTTTCTTTTCAGTATCCATGGATAGGAGTATACACCGCGCCGGGAGCAAAATCAAGGATTTCGCCGTAGGCATTAGCCGGCTGTTTTCAATTTTGCGTAAGCGCGAGCATGACGTTTGTGCGGCCCAGCCGCCAGAGCGCTATGGCGCCGCCCAGCGAAAAGCACACGGAAAACAGCAGAAACACTTGTGCGCCCACGCCAATGCCGCCAATGCCGGCAGCCGCCGATATGAGCACGCCGATCAGGCTGCCGCCCAGCGTGAGCGCGGCTATCTCGGCGAAATACAGCGCCATGCTCTTGCCCTTGCCCAATCCCAAAAGGCGGAACACGGCGTATTCCTCGCTTCTGGTCTGTATCATCAGGTACGATACAAAATACCCTATGGCCGCGAGCGCCGCCGCCAGCAGCGGCAGGAACCCGCGCAGCAGCGACAGCGATTCTTGCAGCCGCGTGGCCGCGCTGATGAATGTCGCGTCGTTGAGCATGAGCGCGGTCCCTTGATTCGCCGCGACCGCAAGGGCGACATCGGAGGAGGACGATACACTTCTTAGGTTGAGCCTCGCCATATCCTCTTTGAATCCGTTGAGGAGGGCGGCATCGCGCACATCAAAAGACGCCGACGATGTGTAGAATGCGATGCCATGCCTATGG
>JAISBX010000018.1 GCA_031265965.1 Oscillospiraceae bacterium
GTGAGCTTCGCCGACGCCTGCCGCTCGCTGCCCTCGACGTTCGGCGTCATATTCACAAAAGAGGGCTTGGGTTCGCTGTTCACGGGCGGCGCGTCCGTCGCGCTCACCGCCATAGTCACGATATTCTCGTTTTCCATCTCCGACACGTTCGACACGATAGGCACGTTCATAGGCACGGGCCGGCGCAGCGGGATATTCAGCGAGAAGGACGAAAAGGCGATGGAGCAGAGCGTAGGCTTCAAGACGAAGATGGACAGGGCGCTGTTCGCCGACGCGATAGCGACGTCCGTGGGCGCGATATTCGGCACGTCTAACACCACGACGTACGTCGAGAGCGCGGCGGGCATAGGCGCGGGCGGGCGCACGGGTCTCACGAGCGTCGTTGTGGCGATCTGCTTCATAGTGAGCGCGTTTTTGGCAAATTTCGTGAGCGCCATCCCATACGCCGCGACGAGCCCGGCGCTCGTCATCGTCGGCGTCATGATGATGTCGTCGTTCATAGACGTCAAGTGGTCTGATCTGGACGAGGCCATCCCGGCGTTCTTCGCGGGCGCGTTTATGGCGCTCGCCTACAGCATAACGTACGGTATCGCGGCGGCGTTCATTTTCTACTGCGTCGTCAAGCTATGCAAGAAACAATCGAAGGATATACACCCGATACTCGCGGTATCCACGCTGCTGTTTATCCTGAATTTCATACTGCAAGCCGCGCTGACGAAATAGCCCGCGAAAATCTTGCGGTAATTATTTGACAACTCGTCCCATATTTTATTATGGGGTGGTTGATGTGATTTTGAAAAAACGGCTAGCGTCCGCGCGGACGCCGGGGTTCTCGTACGGACATCTGGGCACGGTGCTGTGCGCGTCGCTCTTTCTGTGCGGCTGCTTCGTCGGCGCGGCGGCGGCGGGCGCGCTCACGCGGGACGGTATGCTCGAATATCTGTCCGGAATGAACATGACGGCAGACGGCGCCGTGCTCTCGGGGGCGGGCTACGTCTCAAAGCTGCTGTCCGAGTGTAAATACCACATTGCAGCGGTTTTCTTCGGGTTTTCGGTGCTGGGCGTCGTGTGCGTGCCGTGTCTGGCGGCGGTGCGGGGGTTTTTCCTCTGCTTTACGGTGTCCGCGTTCACGCGCATGTACGGCGCGGGCGGGATCCCGCTGACGCTGGCGATGTTCGCCGCGTGCGTCACAATAACGCTTCCTTGCTTTTTCGTGCTCTCGGTGCAGTCGTTCTCGTCCTCGCTGGCACTGCTGCGCACGGTCTCCCGCGTGAACACCGTACGCGGTCAGCCGCCGTACGGCGCGCGTTTCTTCAGGAACTGCGCTCTGTGCGTCCCGGCTCTGGCGGCGTCCGCGCTGATCGACGCACTTCTGATACCGAGGATCATGCTGTGGCTCTCGCAGCACAATCTCGTTTGAAGGCGCGAACGCCTTTCAAGCGCAATACCGGGGTATACATATGACCATCGCTTCAAAAATAACCGAGTTTGGGCGCTCTCTGGCGGAGGAGCGGTGCGCGGCGCGCAATACCGTCTCGTCTTACGAGCGCGATCTGCGCAGGTTCGCCGCCTATTTGGAGTCGGAGAATATAGACGAGTGCGCGGACGTGACAGAGGAGACGGTGCGCCGCTACATCGAGAGCATGGAGGCGGAAGGCAAAGCGCCCGCCACCGTGTCGCGTTCGGCGGCGGCGCTGAAGAGCTTTTTTTCGTTTGCTATGCGGACGGGCGCCGTCCTCGAAAATCTGATCGGAGGCGTCTCCGCGCCGCCGCTCGAGAAGGGCCTGCCGCACATACTCACGAGCGGCGACGTCGAGGCGCTGTTACGGCAGCCGAGCGGCTCCGACGCGAAGAGTATGCGGGATAAGGCGATGCTCGAGCTGTTGTACGCCACGGGGGTGCGCGTGAGCGAGTTCGTGGCGCTGGACGTGGGCGACGTCAACCTGACAACGGGTTTGATGTGCTGCCGCGGACGGAACAAGGAGAGGTACATACCCGTGTATCCGCTCGCGCTCGAGGCTCTCGGAGCGTACATCTCCCGCGCTCGCGGTCAGTTGTGCTCCGACCCGGACGAGAGCGCCCTGTTTGTGAACAGGAGCGGCGAGCGCATGTCGCGTCAGGGCTTTTGGAAGTTAGTTAAGCATTACCAGAAAAAAGCGGGCATAGACAAGCACGTCACGCCGCAGACCCTTCGCAACTCCTTCGCGGCGCACCTTCTTGAAAACGGCGCCGACCTCCACTCGCTTCAGGAGCTATTGGGACACTCCGGCGTCGCGTCGACGAGCGTCTACACCCAGCTCATAAAAAAGCACCTGAAAGACGCCTACAACACCGCCCACCCCAAAGCGTAACGGGGCGAAATGTTACAGCCGTCTAATTCTCCGCCGCCGGTACGAGGCTGTACCAGCCGTCAGCATCTTTGATCTCCAATACGGTTTCTTGCCGGACGTTGCCGTCAACGATAAGGCTGAGCGTTATTTTGTTGCCCCTGACTTCACTGCCCGATATAGGCGACCAATGCAAATTCGGAATGGCGCCGAACTCACGCTCGACTGAATTTCCGAGCGTTGTAATAATGCCGTCTTCAAACGTTATGAAGTTTCCCATTTCGCATTCATAACGCATAATCGCGCCGCCAACCGCCTGCCCGTTTGTCGCAATGTAGATTCCGGGATAACTCGACATTGCCGGAGTATATCTGTCGGGCTGTGTTTGCACTTCAAACATGTTCACAAACTCGAAATTCGGATCATAGTCCGGAGCGGGCATCGCTTCGGGAATGTTTTGTCCGCTCCCCGCGCCAAGCACGAGCGCCGTCAGCACCGCGGCGCAAATCACCGCCGCGGACACGATAACAGCGGCGCGGGTGCGCTTTTTGCCGCTCATGATTGCCGACAGCCGCTCTTTCAGGTTTTTCTTGTCCTCGCACATTGTGGTGGACAGCACGGCGCGGGGCGTTTTGCTGTCGGCGGCGGTATACAGGAGCGTGTCGCCGTAGTTCTGCCTGCCGTCAGCGTCAAGACTGCGAACGACCGCCTCGTCGCAGGACAGCTCGCAGGCGCGGTCGATCTCGCGGCGGACCAGCCATACGATCGGGTTGAACCAATGTACCGAGCAAGCCGCCACTGACAGCCACTTCACGAGAACGTCCTTGCGGCGCAGATGCGTCAGTTCGTGGAGCAGGACGGCGTGAAGCTGCTCGTCCGTGTACTCCCGGTCGGGCAGGACGATGGCGGGGGAGAACAGTCCTATGAGCATCGGAGTTGCCGCCTTGGCGTTGCGGAATACCGGGATCGGGCAGTCAATATTTAATGGGACGTTGTTGAGCTTTAGTATGGCGACGAACATCCAGTAGGCAAAGGCGTTAAACGCGAATGTAAACAGCGCGACGAAGTACCAAATTATCGCGCTCAAGTCAACGAGCTCAGTGACCCACGGCTCGGGGACCAGATCTTCCACTATTTGCTGGTATTCCTCCGGAACGCCGATATAGCCGTCTTCGTTTACGGTTTCATAAGGCCTGAT
>JAISBX010000040.1 GCA_031265965.1 Oscillospiraceae bacterium
CCCGCGGCCACGGGTGTGAATATGATATCGTCGCTTCCCTCAAGCAGCGTCCGCAGCGCCCCGCCGCTCACCGTGCTTTTGCCCCGTGCGATCCCGCGCACCCCCAAATCGTCCGCCAAACGGCTTTATGAGGGCATTATTCCCAACTGGGCGCGCGAATATTCGCGCGCCCTCCGTGATTTCTTACGGGAACTCTTGTTGAATTTCTTTGCAAAATGAAAAAATCGTGATACAATATCCAAACCAAACGCACATTAAACTAGTAGAGAAAGGCTGGAATGATCTATGAACGGATCCACAATGCAAGTTATCCTCGCAATGTCCGTGTACCTCGTGGCAATGATCGTGATCGGGATACTGTTCGCCAAGCAGGCGAACGAAAATTCGGAGAACTATTTTCTGGGCGGGCGCGGGCTGGGGCCGTGGGTGGCGGCGATGAGCGCGGAGGCGAGCGACATGAGCGGATGGCTGCTCATGGGGCTGCCGGGCGTCGCATACTGGATAGGCGCCGCCGACGCCGCGTGGACGGCAATAGGGCTTCTGGCGGGAACATATATAAACTGGCTCGTCGTAGCGAAGCCGCTGCGCCGCTATTCCACCATAGCCGGCAACTCCATAACCCTCCCGGAGTTCTTCTCAAACCGTTTCAAGGAGCGCGAGACAAAGCCTATACTGATCATCGCGTCCCTGATGATTTTGGTGTTCTTCGCGGTCTACGCCGGCAGTTGCTTCGTCACGGGCGGAAAGCTGTTCGCGCAATTGTTCGGGGCGCCTTATATACCGATGATGCTGCTGGGAGCGTTTATCGTCATTTTGTACACGCTGCTCGGGGGCTTTCTCGCGGAGAGCATGTCCGATCTGGTTCAGGGCATTGTGATGATAGTGGCGCTCGTCGCCGTGCTCGCGGTGGCGGTCGCGCAGCTCGGAAGCTTCGGCGGCATCTTTGACAGGGTGCGCGAGATCCCCGGCTTCCTGTCGTTTTTCGACATGGCGACGCCCACTGTCGGCGCGGACGGCGTGCAGCAGCTCGCGGGCGGCGCGCCGCTCTTCGGCGCGTCACGGCCATACGGCTTCATAACTATTTTATCCACGCTGTCGTGGGGGCTTGGGTATTTCGGTATGCCGCAGGTGCTGCTCCGGTTCTTCGCCATACGGCGCGCGGACGAGATCGCGCGTTCGCGCAGGATCGCGACGATCTGGTGCGCCATATCGCTTGCGGCCGCCGTCCTCATCGGTCTCGCGGGCCGCGCGCTGTACCCGGCGTCAGGCGAGCTGCTGACGTCAGGCGGCGCGGAGGGCGTGTTTATAACCATATCGAATCTGCTGTTTCACCCGCTCATAGCGGGTGTCATGATGGCGGGTATACTCGCCGCCGTTATGAGCTCCTCCGACTCGTATCTGCTCATCGCTTCAAGCGCACTTTCCAAGGATCTCTATCAGCGCGTTATCAAGAAGACCGCGAGCGACCGCGAGGTCATGCTCGTGAGCCGTCTCGCGCTGCTGGGCGTATCCGTCGTCGGGATAATAATCGCACTGAATCAAAACAGCAAGATATTCACGCTCGTCAGCTTCGCGTGGGCGGGTTTCGGCGCGACGTTCGGACCGCTTGTGCTGTTCTCTCTGTTCTGGAAACGCGCGACGCACGCGGGCGCCGTGGCCGGAATGGTGGCGGGCGGCGGCATGGTGTTTCTCTGGAAGCTCGCGGTCAGGAGGCTCGGCGGCGTGTTTGACATATACGAGCTGCTGCCCGCGTTTTTGGTCTCCTGCATAGTGATCGTGGTCGTGTCGCTCGTGACGAAGGCGCCGGGACGCGAGATCACGGACGAATTCGAGGCCGCCAAGACGTTCGAGTGCTAATGGCGCGCGACGTCCCGGCACACGACGCTATGGCGCGCGTCCGCTCGCTTATCGGCGCGCGTGAGGGCGCTCCTGTATCGTACGCTTATGTAGAGACCTTCGGATGTCAGCAGAACGAGTCTGACAGCGAAAAGCTGCGCGGAATGCTCTTGGAGATGGGATATGTAATGGCGGCCCGCGCGGAGAACGCCGATGTGATCGTCGTCAACACGTGCGCCGTGCGCGGACACGCGGAGCAGCGCGCTCTCGGGAATATCGGCGCGCTCAAGCACGTCAAAAACGCGCGGCCGGGGTGCGTGCTGGCCGTGTGCGGCTGTATGCCGCAGCGCGCGGGCATGGCCGAAAAGCTGCGGAGGTCGTACGGGTACGTCGACATAGTGTTCGGCGTACACGCGCTCCGGAGGTTCCCGGAGCTTCTGGAACGCGCGCTCGTCGGGCGCGAGCGCGTGTTCGCGGCGGACGCGGACCGCGAGGACGGTACGATTGACGAGGGCTTGCCTTCCGCGCGCGACGGGACCGTCAAGGCGTGGCTGCCCATAATGTACGGCTGCGATAACTTTTGCGCTTACTGCGTGGTACCGTATGTGCGCGGGCGCGAGCGCAGCCGCTCGCCGGAGGCGGTGCTGGATGAGGCGCGCTCTCTTGCGGGCTCCGGGTACCGGGACATCACGCTGCTCGGGCAAAACGTCAACTCATACGGGCGCGGCCACGGCGCCGGGACGGACTTCCCCGAGCTTCTCAGGCGCGTGAACGACGTGCCCGGCGACTTCATAATACGCTTCATGACGAGCCATCCAAAGGACGCCGGCGACCGTCTGTTTGAGGCGATGGCGGACAGCCCGAAAGCGGCGCGCCACATACATCTGCCGTTTCAGGCGGGCGGAGACCGCGTACTGCGCGCAATGAACCGGGGCTATACCGGCGCTCATTATCTCGCGCTCACGGATTCCGCGCGCCGGTACATGCCGGACGTCGTGATGACGAGCGACGTCATAGTCGGGTTCCCCGGCGAGACGCGTTCGGATTTTGAGGACACGCTGCGGCTTGTGCGGACGGCGCGGTTCGACGCGCTGTTCACGTTCATATACTCCCCGCGCGAGGGCACGCCGGCCGCCGCGATGGACGACCCCATCCCGAGAGCCGAAAAGCAGGCGTGGTTCGACGAGCTGCTTGCCGTCCAGAACGCCATATCGGCCGAGAAGCACGCGGCGTTCGTGGGCAGGGCGGAGCGCGTGCTCATCGACGGGCAGGAGGACGGCGGCGCAATGACGGGGCGCACGAACGGCGGCCGCTTAGTCCGCGTAATGGGCGCGTCCGCCGGCGACGTCGGGAATTTTATCAACGTGGACATAACGGGCAGCGCGACATGGTCGCTCACCGGTTCAAAATTATAATATATAAGAAAGGTCATATTTATTTATGTCAACTGTAAACGTGTACAGAGCGGGCGAACTCGTGGCGAGCGGCGCCGGAACGGACGGGCGCACCGTGCTCCAGCAGCTCGGGGAACTCGGCGTGTTTCTCGACGCGCCGTGCGGCGGGCGCGGGCGCTGCGGGAAGTGCCTCATCCGCCTCAGCAGCGACGGCGAGGAGACGCGCGCCTGCCAGACGGTGATATCGGGGGACACGGACATATATCTGCCCGGCGAGATGAGGATGGAGATAGCCGGCGACAACTCCGCCGCGTTGTCCGCGCGTGACGAGGCGGCGCTCGGCGTGGCCATTGATATAGGCACCACAACGGTCGTGGCGCACCTCACGTCGCTCGCGACGGGAAGGCGCATCGCGACCGCGAGCGGGGTGAACGCCCAGCGCCCGTACGGGGCGGACGTCATAAGCCGCATTCAGCACTGCGCCGCCAACGGGCACTCGCAGCTCACATCGCTCATACGCGGACAGCTCGGCGAGCTCATAGCGCGCACGTGCGAGTCGTCCGGCGCCGACCCGCGCCGTATACGCTATGTATCCATAGCCGGCAACACTATAATGCAGCACCTCGCCGCGGATCTGTCGCCCGTCGGCATGGGCGTCGCGCCGTTCGCGCCGCTGAGCCTTTTCGGGGAGGAGCTGCCGGCGTGGGGAGGGCTGGACGTCGCCCCGGACGCGCGCGTGTACTTCGCGCCGTCCATATCGTCGTACGTCGGCGGCGACATCACCGCGGGAATGCTGGCGTCCGGCCTTGAAAACGAGAGCGGCCCGTGCGTATACATCGACATAGGCACGAACGGCGAGATAGCCATGAAGGTCGGCGACAAATATTACTGCTGCGCGACGGCCGCAGGCCCGGCGTTCGAGGGCGCGGAGATATCAATGGGCATGGCGGCCGTGCAGGGCGCGGTGAACCATGTGTTCTGGGAGCAAAACAAGCTCCGCTACACGACCATAGGCGACGCGCCCGCGGAGGGGCTGTGCGGCTCGGGGCTTCTCGACGCGCTGGCGCTGCTCATCAGGACGGGCGCGGTGGACGAGACCGGCCGCCTTCTCCCGCGCGACGAGGCCGAGGGCGGCATAGCGGAGCACCTTGACACTATCGACGGCAAAAACGTGTTCCTGCTCTCGCGCGAGCGGGGCGTGTGCATGGACTACGCCGACGTGCGAAAGCTCCAGCTCGCCAAGTCGGCGATAGCGGCCGGCATACAGACGCTTCTCATACACGCGGGCGTCGCGGAGCGTGACGTCAAGTCGTTCATACTCGCCGGGGGTTTCGGCAGCTATATGGACAAGGACAGCGCGGCCGGCATCGGCCTGTTCCCCAAGTCATTTTTACCCGTGGCGCGCTCCATGGGCAACACCGCCGGCGAAGGCGCCGCCCTTGCTCTCTGCTCCTCCGAGGCGCGCTCACAGCTTTCCGGCATACGCGCCCGCTGCGAGTATATAGAGCTGTCCACAAGCCCCGTTTTCAACGAGCAATTCATCGAACAAATGATGTTCGAATGAGGAGTTTGAGTTGTAATTGCTCGTTTTGCATTATACATCAAGGTTACAAAAATGCGAAAAAGTGTTGACAAAACCATAAGGATGTGATATAGTGCGACAAAATTCTATAAAATAACAGTATATGAAGGGGATAATTTTATGAAGAAAATCCGCGTCATCTCTATTTTGCTGCTCGCCGCGAGCGTTTTGACACTCGGTGCGTGCGACAGCATAAGAGCAAAAGTCGAAGAGGCGACCAGCGGCAACGCAGAAGAGGCAAAGGTCGAAAAGCACAACGCGTACATAGATCTATACAATATAATTATCAACGACATCGACAAGGTCGTCTTTGACTACAGCGATGAGTTCGGCGCGGATGACGCCGTTTATATTGAGGATGGTTTCAGCGGGTTCAGCATGTACAGCAACAATATAATTTCCGAGCTTGACGCGGCGCTTCCTTACGCGGACAAGGAGCCTGAGGAGGCGGACGCCGACGCGGCGCTTAAAGCGTTAGACCCGGTACTTCGCGTCTATGCCCAGACGCTGACGGACGCGCGCATCTACTACGACGACAAGAACTATGTCGACGACAGCTTCACGAAAGCGCAGGAGTATCACGATATTATCATCGGCCAGTACGAGGCGGTTTGGGCGGAGAGCATGGCGTTTTTGGACGCCGTAAGCGTAATGCTGGAGGGTCAGGACGAAGAGGAATTGGCGTGGTATTTAGAAAACGATCAGATGGTGCGCTATTACTGTCTGCTGACGCTGATGACAGCTAAAGAAATCAACAGCTACCTCTATGGGCACGACATCACGTACGCCAACATTCTGGACGTCGACCTTGACGAGTTCCGACCGCTATACGACGAGTTCGCGGAGGCGTATAACGGGTACAAGGAGATTACGGACGCAAATCCCGACGCCGGCGACGACGAGGGCATTTTTGCTGTTCCCAACTACACAAGCCGGCTGTCCGAGTTGAAGTCCAGCCTCTCCGAGCTCATCGACCGCCTGCAAAACGGCAGAGCGTTCGGCGACGAAAGC
>JAISBX010000067.1 GCA_031265965.1 Oscillospiraceae bacterium
TCCTCGTTGAGGCGGGCCCCGAATTTTGCGCGCTCGAGCTTGCCTATTACGATGTAACGGGCGCCGTACTTGTCGAGAAGCAAGCGCACGTCCGCGGCGTCGGTCCCGGTGTATATCGCGTCGAGGTCCGATATGCGCCTGCCGAACGCCTCCGTGTCGTTGAGCCGCCAAAGCTGCTCGTGCGTGTACCAGTTGAATATGTCCGGAAGGCCGGTGAACGCAGATATGCGGCCGTAGGACGTGTAGCTCAGCCCGTTAGCCTCGACTATAACCGGCTGGCCGGTCACGTGGTTGTTAATGTACCTTATAATATGGTAATCTTCGTTGAGCGTGTGTTCATACGGGGCGTCAGGATCGTCCTTATCGAGGCGTTCGCGGTACGACGTCATAAACACCATGCCGTCGAGCCCCTTGTATTCGCGCGGCAGCAGGCTCCCGTATCTGCCGCTCAGCGTGTAGTAAGGATACACAAACGCGCAGAGCAGCAGGACACAGGGCAGCGCCGCGGCAAACACTCGCCGCAGCCTGCGTCCCGGTCCCCCGCACGAGACGAGAAACAGCCGCGAAAATGTGTATCCGATACCTATAGAGAACAGCACGAACGCCTGAAACGTCAGCTTGAACATAGTGTTCGCGCGCGGGTGGCTCGTGTATATATCGACGACGTACACGAGCTCCGGCAATATGACGAGACCTATGGCGCATACGAAAAATATGAGCGCGACCGCGTCGCCGGGGTCGAGCGAGCGGATAAATCCCGAAAATCCGCCGCTGCTTTCGGTAGAGCGCCGGGGTTTGGCGCGCGACCTCACTGCCGCCGCAAGAAGTATTACAAAGAAAACCGCCTGATATCCGTACAGCACGAGCAACTGGTACAGGCGCGAGCGAGCGCGCACAAGCGCGATGCTAGTCGATATTGATTCAAACGTGAGATGGAACGGCAGCGCCACGGCGTATGCGACCGCACCGATCAACACGAGCTGCGCCAGCGTCACGGCAAGCGCGCGAGAGAGCTTGTCGAACCGCTTCATGTTGGCGTAGAGGCACAGCGCCGCGGCCACGGTTATATATATCGGATAGTCCCAGAAATTCGTCGCCGGAAACAGGCCGATGAGGAATACGATCAGCCATAGGCCGGGCGCGGGGACAATAGCGCCGCCGCCGTTTTTCCCGCGCTCGGAGCGCGACACGACGCCGTGTACGACGGCGACCGACGCCGCCACGACCGTGAGCACGAACATCAGGTTGACGACGTGCGCGTGCAGATCCGACACGATGTAGGAGTAGTGGGGGAACTCGTGTATCGTTCCGTCAGTCTCGACTAACGGATTATAACCTATGTACCGCGTCGCGTTCGGATACCAGTACGACCTCCCGCCGGGGAACAGCCACGCGTATATGACCGTGTGGAGATTGCCGCTGAGACAGACGAGCGCGCCCGTGAGCAGCCCGCAGACGGTTTTCGCGTATTTCAAGGGGCGGCCGGGCTCGCCGGGCTCGGTTTTTCGCCGGAGCTCAAGCAGAAACTGCCCTATGTTGTGCGCCTGCATGAACGCGGACGCGAACAGCGTCGCCATCATGAGGTTGTATGTGACGGAGGAGCTTATGCCGGAGAGCTTTGTGAGGTACGCGGCGAAATACTGGCCGAGGTAGTAGTAGTTTACGGACTCGCCCGCGTACCACATGTCGGGCGGCGGGAAGTAATCGCTGCGGAGCATGGAATTCACCAGCCCCAGATCCATAAACTTTTCGAGACCGATTATGTCCGGATCGATGCCGCGTATGTACGACCATACGGCGAGCAGCAGCATAAAGAGCGCCTCGTGCCGCACCGCCACCGCGGGATTATCGGAATATCCGTCCGGCCCGCGCGCGTTCCGTCTGTCTATTACGAGGTAATTGACGGCGAAACCGGCTAAGATCGGGATGAGCAGCGCCCAGCTCCGAAACGGCAGGAGCTTGAGAGACGACAGCACCCATGAGACGTAGCCCGACAGCGCCGTGCCGATGATCTTGGAGAATATATATCCCCTCGACTCAAATCGCCCGAAGACGGCGCGCGTCAGCGGGTAGTAAATTATCCCGACGGCAAACAGCACGCCCCACCACAGCAGGAAGCGTGTGAAGTCCGCGCGCAGCAGGAGTGCCGATACGACGGCCGCTCCCAATATCCAATGCAGGCCGTAGTGCCCCGCCTTTTTCAGTAAACTCACGCCCGCACCTCCTGCGCCGCCTTGCGGCCCAGCGCGACGGCGTAGTTTTGGCCGCGATCCTCGGGGTATATCTGCGCCATCGAGGCGATATACAGCCCGTCGAGCGCCGTCCTGAGCGGCAGCAGCGTTTCCGAGTGCCGCAAGCCAACGACAGGCTGTGCGTACCGGGCGCGGTGTACCCTGTATTCTATGGCGTCCTCCGGCGCGAAGCCCGGGAACACGGCGCCGAGGTAAGTTAAAAATTTGTCGGCCAGCTCGCCGTCAGGCGCGCCGTACAGAGGGTCGGAATCGTCGAGGTACTGCGACAGGAAGATGAACCCGCGCTCCCCGAAGCTCGGGTCCGGAAACAGATTGGAGTGTTCTATAAATAAAACAAACGGCGCGCCGGGCTCCGCGACAGTCACCCAGTAATAGTCGGAGAGACGTTTTTTAGTTACGAGCGTGAGGCACACGTTGGCCTTATAGCGCGCGGCGCGCGCCCGCGCGGCGTATTCGGGCGGCAGCTTTGCCGTCGCGCACAGCTCGTGGGGCGAGGCTGTGAACAGCACTTTTTCATAGCTCTCGCCGCCCTCGTCGCAGGCGACGGTGAGACCGCCTCCCGCGCGCGCCTCTATTGAGCGGACCTCGGAGAGGGCGACGCGCCCCCCGTTTGCGCGGATGACGTCCGATAGGCGGGAGTAGAGTTCGCCGAAGCCGCCCGACAGGTAGCCGAGCGATTCCGAATTGACGCCGCGCCGGGACGAGCCGCGCAGCTTGAATTTGTTCCATATCCACACGCCGCCCACACTGTCCGCGTCCTCGCCGAACTTTGAGTCAAGGAGCGGGCGCCACAGCTTGTCGTACGACTCGCGCCCGGCGTTTTTGATGAGCCAGTCGCGCGCGCTGACGTCCTCAAGGCCGCTGAAATCGCGTATCCCCTTGGCGCGCAGTACGGCGAGCCCCGTGCGCACGCGTCCCGGCAGGCTGAGCTCGGGGTAGCGTATCAGGTCGACGGGGTTTGTGAACGGATATGTGCGTCCTCCAAAAAATATCCCGTTTTTCGTATCCCGCCATACTAGGCGGTCGGACAGCCCCGTCTCGTCTATGAGCGAGATAATGTCCGTGTCGCCGGTGAATATGTGGTGGTAGAATTTGTCGATCACCGCGCCCGCTATAGTCTGGCTGCCCGCGAGCCCGCCGAGCCCGAGGCCGGGTCTTTCATATACGGTGACGCAGTGCCCGCGCTTCGCGAGCTCGTATCCGGCGGTGAGGCCCGTGGCGCCGGCGCCTATTATCGCGACTTTCACGGCTGTCCTCCGCCTTCCGTCGGCGCCGCGGGCTCCTCGGGTCCGGCGCGCAGCCTGAGCCGCGCGGCGCACGCGAGCCTGACGGACAGGCGCACCGCAACGGTGAGGATTATGGAGCCTGCGGTCACGCAGACTATGTACATCGCCAGATCGCAGCCCGGAGAATTGACGAGCCGCTGTATCTGATAATACGGCTGACTCAGCAGCCGGGAGAGGAACGCCACGCCGCCGGCGCTCGCCCAGAGCTTCATCTTTATGATGAAGAAATACTCCAGAAACCGCCAGTGGAACAGGTAGACCGCGAGCGAAATGCCGCCCAAAAAGCGGCTCACCGGGTTGTCGAGCGCCCACGAGACCGCCGATTTGCGCGCGAACGAGAGTATGATGATGATCGGCATGTAGACGAGTATGCGGTAGTTATCCACGCCTATCTCCTGCGCCCAGCACAGCGATATGAGCCGATATATAACATATATCTCCGCCAAGCTCAATAGCGTCTTTTTGACCGCGCCGAGCTTCGCGGCGGCCAGACGCGTGTACAGCAGATTTGCCGTGATCCCCAAAAACATGCCCGCGACGGCGCGCACCATCCCGCCCGAAAGGAACCCGTACAGCTCGTGCCCGAGGTACAGGTCGAAGCTCGTGTGCCCGAAGAGCGAGTACAGCAGGACAGCCAGAAAAGGCGAAAGGACGCGCACGACGTCGCGCCTCATGCTGATGAACAGCGTCATAAAAAATCCCGTTATGACGAGGTCCGTGATGAACCACGACACGATGAGAAACAGCGCCGGGTTTTCGGGGTCGCCCCACGCAAAGCTCGTGCCGCCGAGCATGAGCGCCTCCCACTCGAGGCCCATGAGCTCCCGCAGGCGCTCGCCTATGCCGCCGGAGTGCAGTACGAGCGTAAAAATCAAGAGAACGGCGGCGAGCGTTGGATATATAGTCGTGATTCTTCGGCGCGCGTAGCCCCACGCCTCACGGCTGGCGTCGGCAAAGCCGAGACGCTCCGGCGCGCCTGACGCTATGCGCCTCTTGTCCGCCTCCGCTATCAGGAAGCCGGCCAGAATAAAGAAGAACTCGACGCTGATGAAACCGACGTTCGCCACGCGCCGCGCCGAAGACATCCACGGCATCATGTCGTATATCTTTTCAAAGTGGTACATCGCGACGAACGCCGCGAACGCGTATCTCCAGAACTCTATCGCGCCGTTTCGGGGCGCACTTGATTTTTTTAACAATTGTTCACTCCGGAGTGTAGCTTTCGCCGCAACTAATGATGATTTCTCCTTTGTACCAGTCTACGCCGAAGTCGAGCGCCTGCCCGATGTCGCGCAGCTTGAAGTAGTTGCTGCTCCCTATATTGTAGGCCGTGAATGAAACCTGTACGCCGTCGAGGTAGACCTTTGAGCTTGTCGCCGTCGGGATCTTGTTCTCCGTGCCTTTGCTACCCATCTCGCCGCCGACAGGAGTGTACGCCACACCGCTCGTGATCATGATCGCGTTTGCCTCACCGTCCCAGACGACCTCAAACTGTTTTTCCGTGCCGGACAGCGTGAAGGCCAGATCGCGCAGCTTGAAATAATTGTTGCCGCTTATGCTGTAGGCGTCGAAATCAAATTCTTTGACCTTGTGGGTATAAGTGTATCCGCCTTGGGTGACGGTGTGAGCGAAGCTTTCGCTGC
>JAISBX010000085.1 GCA_031265965.1 Oscillospiraceae bacterium
TCGCCCTTGCCGGAGGCGCCCGTGTGGCGCCAATCGGGCGACACGCACACGGCGCAGCTTCCCGTTGACGGCGACGGCGAGTACACGGTCGAGGTCCGGTACGCGGACAGGTCAAAGAACGCGTTTGACGTCTTCACTTCTGAAATAATAGTGATAGACACGGCGGAGCCGGTGATCGAGGTGCGGTACGTTCCGGAGGAGTACGCGAGCGAGGACGGGGGGCGCCGCTATTACGGGCAGCCGGTGACCGCCGAGATCACGGTGACGGAGCGCAACTTCAGGGCTCGGGACATGAGGGCGGCGATCACCGCGGCGGACATCGTCGGGGCGGATGTGAACGGGAGCCTTATATCGGAGCTGGCCGAATATCTTACGATGGACGGGAGCTGGACGCGGCGCGGCGACCGGAGCACGGCCACTGTCGTGTTTGACGCGGACGCGAACTACGCCTTCGGCATAGAATATACGGATCTCGCGTCACATGGCGCCGCGTACGGGACCGACAGCTTTACCGTGGATATGACGCCGCCGTCGGCGCCGGAGGTGACGTACGCGGAGAGCGTGTATACGGACATACTCAGCGCCATGACGCTCGGCTATTACAACGCGCCCGTGCGCGTGAGCGTCTCGGTCGACGACGCGACGGCGGGAGTCAGCCGCATCGTGTACAGCTTCACGGACGCGAACGGCGCGCCGCGGGGCGAGGAGTTCGTGATAGAAGTGGACGGCATAACGTATTCAAACGGCGGCAGGACCGCGTCCGCGTCGTTTTACGCGCCGCGCGCCGAGACGCAGGGCGGACAGTTTGACGGCGCGGTGGAGATCCTCGCGTTCGACCGCGCGGGCAACGGCTCCGGCAGGGCGGGCGAACGGCGCATAATAGTGGACAGCATAGCGCCGGAGCTGTCCGTGGCGTACAGCGAGCCATACGGCGCGCGCGGCGGCGCGCTGTACTATCCGGGCGACATCGACGTGACGCTGCGCGTGCGCGAGAGCAATTTCGATCCGGGCGACGTCGCCGTCACGGTGACGTTCGACGGGCGGGAGTCCGCGGCGGCGCCATCTTGGAGCGGGAGCGGCGGCGTGTACGCGGGCGTGTTCACGCTGTCCGGCGACGGCGTACGCACCGTGTCGGTCCGATATACGGACAGGTCGGAGAACGCGATGGCGGCGTATACGTCGGACAGGCTTGTCATAGACACGCGCCCGCCGGAGATAACGCTCGAGGGCGTCAACAACGAGACGGCGTATAACGGCGAGACCGTCGGCTTCACGCTCACCGTGTCGGACGCCAATCTCGACGCGGACTTGAACGCGGTCGCGCTGCGAGCAGTCACGCGCGCGCCGGACGGCCGGTTCGAGACCTACGATGTGCCGCTCGGGGAGCCCGAGGCGGCGCCGGACGGGACGAGCTTTGTGTACACGGCGCCGAATCTTGAGCCGGACGGCATATATACGCTGACAGCCGGGGCGGCCGACCTGTCGGGCAACGGCGCGCGAGGCATCTCGGAGCGCTCCGGCGGACAGCTTGTCCGTGAGCTCGTGTTCTCGGTGAACAGGCACGGCGCGGCGTTTATGCCGGACGCGGACACGGCCGCCATTACTGACGCGTATTACGTGCGCGAGGTTACACGCGACTTACGCGTCGCGGCGACGGACGTCAGCCCGCTCGTGTCGTACTCCGTGCTGCTCGGAGACGCGCCGCTGAGCGAGGGCGTACATTACACGGTCGAGCGCTCCGGCGGCGGGGAACAGTGGAGCCGGTACGACTTCATAATAAGCAAGTCGCTCTTTGAGGACGAGGGGACGTACAACGTGGTGATAGCGTCGAGCGACGGAGCCGACAACAACGACTTCAGCGACATAAAGGGCGTGAGGCTGGAATTCACGGTGGACAGGACGCCGCCCGCGCTCACTGTTTCGGGCCTCGTGTCCGGAGGCAGATATAAGGCCGACACGCAGGCGGTGACGGTGATACCGCGAGACGACGGAGGGCGTCTGGGCAGACTGAGGATCACGCTGTCTGACAGGCGTGGCGCCCCCGTCGATACGGGCTCGGACGGCGAGCCGGGCGTGCTCATCGATCTCGCCGGCGACGCGCTGTTCGACAGGTTGGAGAGCGGCGGCGGGATGATAACGCTCCGGATACCGTCGGGCGTCGGCATGAGCGTCGATGTGCTCTGTGAGGACGTATCGGTGGACGCTCTGGGCGAGCCGAACCGCTATACATCGCGCTTTGAGGACATAACGGTGTCCGACAGCGGCGTTGTGATGTTCTTTGCGGGCGGCCCGCTGCCCATACTCGCCGCCGGCGGAGCTCTCGCGTCCGTAGCTGCCGGGATCACAGCCACGGCGCTGCGTTTCCGCAAAAAGCGCCGCATAGCCTGAATGGCAAATCAGGAGCTGCCGCGGGAAAAGCTGAACAGCAGGGGCGCCTCTGCCCTCACCGATATCGAGTTGCTTCAAGCCGTAATAGGCAGCGGCGGCAAGGATAACGACTTCAAGCAGATCGCCAAAAATCTCAATGCCGTCATACAAAAAATAGGGGCGGAAAAATTGACGATCGACGACGTCAGGGCGATAAAGGGCATAGGCGCCGCCAAGGCCACGGTCGTCTTTGCGGCGCTGGAGTTTTGGCGCAGAAAATTTACAAAGCCGACGCGCCCGCTTATCGACGCGCCTGAAAAAGCGGCGGAGCAGTTTAATTTCATCAGGGACAAAAAACAGGAGCACTTCGCCGTGCTCACGCTCGACGGCGCGAGACGCCTCATCGCCGCCCGCGTGGTCACGGTAGGCACGCTGACGTCGTCGCTCGTACACCCCCGCGAGGTGTTTGCCCCGGCGATCGAGGACAGGGCGGCGTCCATAATAATCGCGCACAATCACCCGAGCGGCTCTCTCGACGTAAGCGCCAGCGACCGGGAGGTGACCGGCAGGATACGCGAAGCGGGCGAGCTGCTCGGGATACGTCTCGACGACCACATTATAATCACGGGCGACGGTTTCGTGAGCGCGCTGTAA
>JAISBX010000136.1 GCA_031265965.1 Oscillospiraceae bacterium
CTACAGCCCCAACTCGTCTGCATAGGCGGCGGCGTATCAAACGAGCCGGACGAGTGGCTTCTCGACCCGCTGCGCGGCATCGTGCTCCCTGACATGTACCCGCACGGTCTCGCCAAAACCAAAATAGAAAAAGCGCTCCTCGGCGAAACCGCCGGCATAATAGGAGCCGCAACGCTGGCGCGGCGCAACGCCGGCACATATTGATTGAAAATACGCAAAGGAGTTTTATCATGTACGACGGATATGTGGCCGTGGCGGCGGCGACGCCGGGGATACGGGTGGCGGACTGCGAATATAACGCGGATCGGGTGGAGGAGCTTATGGACAGGGCGGACGGCGCGGGGGCGTCGGTGCTGTGTCTGCCGGAGCTGTGCCTGACGGGGTATACGTGCGGCGAGCTCTTCCTGCAGGAAGAGCTGCGGCGCGGCGCGCTCGCGGCGCTTCGGCGGCTCGTCGCGCGCAGCGCGGACTGCGGCGCGCTCATCATAGCGGGGCTGCCGCTCGCGCACGGAGGCAAGCTGTACAACGTCGCCGCCGTTTTCAGCCGCGGCGCTCTGCACGGCTTCGTGCCCAAGACGCATCTGCCAAACTACGGCGAATTTTATGAAATGCGCCATTTCTGCCCGGCGCCGCGCAGCAATACGTCGGTGCGCTTCGACGGAACGGAGGCGCCGTTCGGCGCGAAGCTGCTGTTCGAGTGCGAGAGTATGCCGGAGCTAACGCTCGCCGTCGAGATATGCGAGGACCTGTGGGCGCCGTCCCCTCCGAGCGCGTCGCACGCGGAGGCGGGCGCGACGGTGATCGCCAATCTGTCGGCGAGCAACGAGACCGTCGGCAAGGCGGCGTACAGGCGGTCGCTCGCGGCCGGGCAGTCCGGGCGCCTGCTGTGCGGCTACATCTACGCCGACGCGGGCTTCGGCGAGAGCACGACGGACATGGTGTTCGCGGGCCATAATCTCATATGCGAAAACGGCGCTATACTGGCGCAGTCGCGCCTGTTCGGAGACGAATTCATCCTGTCGGAACTCGATCTGCGCTCGTTGGCGCACGACAGGTTACGCATGACTACCTTCGGCGGCCGCGACAGGAACGCCGACGGGTACGACACGGTCGCGTTCGGCGCCGCGATGGGCGTCAAGTCGCTCACGCGCAAAATCGACCCGCACCCCTTCGTGCCGGAGGACGGAGACGAAAAGAGCGAGCGCTGCGAGGAAATACTCAATATGCAGACGTCGGGACTGGCCGCGCGGCTTCGGCATCTCGATCGCCCGCGCGCGGTAGTTGGCGTATCGGGCGGGCTCGACAGTTGCCTCGCGCTGCTCGTCACGGCGCGCGCGTTTGAGAAGCTGGGCATGGCGCCGGACGGCGTGATAGCCGTGACGATGCCGTGCTTCGGCACAACGGAGCGCACGAAAGGAAACGCCCACACGCTGATGAGCGCCGTCGGCGCGACGTGCCTTGAAATAGACGTCACGGACGCGGTGCGCCGCCACCTGCGCGACATAGGGCACCCGGAGGACGCGCGCGACACCGTATACGAAAACGCACAGGCGCGCGCGCGGACACTGGTGCTCATGGACTTGGCGAACAAGCACGGCGGCATCGTGGTGGGTACGGGCGACCTCTCCGAACTCGCGCTCGGCTGGGCGACGTATAACGGCGACCACATGAGCATGTACGGCGTCAACTCCGGCGTCCCAAAGACGCTCATACGCCACATCGTAGGTCACGTGGCGGACACCTCGCCGGAGCTGCGCGCCGTCCTGCGCGACATTCTGGCGACGCCCGTTAGCCCCGAGCTGCTGCCCCCCGACGGCGGGGGCATAAGCCAGCGCACGGAGGAACTCATAGGCCCGTACGAGCTGCACGACTTCTTCCTGTACCACGTAATGAGAAAGGGCAGGACACCGTCGTCCGTGCTTGAGCTGGCCGCGCTCGCGTTTCACGGCGTATACGGGCGCGGCGTTATACTGCGCTGGCTGCGCGTCTTCTACAGCCGCTTCTTCTCGCAGCAGTTCAAACGCAGTTGCCTGCCGGACGGGCCCAAGATAGGCTCAGTCACGCTATCCCCGCGCGGCGACTGGCGTATGCCCAGCGACGCGTCCCCGGAACTCTGGCTGCGCGAGCTCGACGCGCTCGGGCAGCCTGCGGACGGCGCGGAGCAAAGCGGGAACGGCGGCGTCAGAACTTGAGTATCGGCTTTACCGTCACGCCGGTGTGAGAGTCCTCGAACGCCTGCTCTATGTCTTTGAAGTCGTAAATTTTGATCAGCTTATCGACGGGCAGACGCCCCTCGTTGAAGTATTGCACCAGCTTGGGTATGAACGTCTGCGGGTTCGACGCGCCCTCCGTTATGCCGGCGAGCGTCACCGACGGATTCATGAGAAGCGGCTCCAGCGGGACCGAGACCTCCGCGTCGCCCGTGACGGAGTTGAGCACGCACAGCCCCTCGCGGCGCAGGCATTTGAGCGCCTGAAGCGTCAGCGCGGGTATGCCGGAGGACTCTATCGAGTAGTTCGCGCCGCCGTTCGTGATTTTTTTGATCTCCTCCACCGCGTCCGTCTCCTTGCCGTTGACGACGTGCGTCGCACCGACCTCAAGCGCCATCTCAAGGCGCGACGGAACAACGTCGACGCCTATGATTTTGCTGCATCCGGCGATCTTCGCGGCCATGATAGCCGCCATCCCGACGCCTCCGCAGCCGAACACTACGAGCGACGAGTACGGCTTGGGATTCGCCCGGTTGAGCACGGCGCCCGCCCCTGTCTGGACGCCGCAGCCGAGCGAGCACAGCTTCATGAGATCTTCGTCCGAGCGCACGTCCACCTTTACGGCGTTGCGCGCGTCGACGACCACGTGCGTCGCGAACGAGCCCTGCCCAAAGAACGACGACACGGGCGCGCCGTTTTGCGAGAAACGCTTTGTGCCGTCCTTGAACGAGCCGTCAAAGAACAGCCTGTTCAGGCTCTCGCACGCGTACGGGTGCCCTTCCACGCAGTGCTCGCAGACGCCGCAGGACGGGTACGACATGATGACGCGGTCGCCCGGCTTGAGCGATTCCACGCCCGCTCCCACCTCCTTGACGACGCCCACGCCCTCGTGCCCGAAAATGGCAGGGAGCGTCACAGGTATCACCTGATTCATTCCCGCGGCGTCCGTGTGGCACACGCCGGCGGCGATCACGCGCACCAGCGCCTCCGAAGCCTTGGGCGGCGCCAGCTCCACCGTCTCGATAGCGATCTCGCCCTTCCTGTGGGTTATCGCGGCTGTAACTTGCATAATGTCCTCCTTTTCGTCGTCATAAACTGGCGACAAGTTTTTTGTGTTCACCGATTGTGCCGATTATACTCCGTTCGACGCGGATTTTCAACACAAAATTTAGATGTTGACACGCCGCGAGAAATGCATTAAAATGACAAAGAAAGGCACAAAAGGGAATCGCTGTTAGGAACCTAACAGCACGCGCAAAAACGCCACCAAATTTTTAGCTATCTTAATAGCTAAAAATTTGAAAATAATATAAAGACGTAATGGGAGGGCGCGACATGAGAAAACGGATACGGTTTTGGCAAAGGCTTGGCGGGATTGTATTGGCGGTAATGCTGCTGGCAACACTTACACTGCCGGCGTCGGCACTCGACACATACGCCGCGAGCTTCATCGCGCTATGCGACGGGCAGCAGTGGTTCATTGACGAGATCGAACGGCTGCTCAACACCGAGCAAAAGAGCATAAACACGCTGCAAAGCGGCGCGGACTTACGCAATATCGTGTCGCTCGCGTACTCAAATAGCGCAACGCGCCTCCCGCCTGCCGTCGGGGAACTGACAGAGCTGCGGGAGATTTTTATGCCCAACAATAAGCTGACAAGCATACCGGAGGAGTTGTTCAAGCTGCCGAAGCTGCAGGTCATAGACTTCTCGCATAACACTGTTGCGGGACAGATACCCGAGGGCTTCAACGCTGTGAATTTCCCCGCGCTCAAGGTGCTGCTGCTGTGGGACAATCAACTGGCCGGCGCGATCCCCGATGATCTGTATACGCTGACCGGCCT
>JAISBX010000172.1 GCA_031265965.1 Oscillospiraceae bacterium
GAGTATCACGCGCCGAGTGTGGGCGACACCGTCACGGTGAGCGACCCCGAGCTCATCCGCCAAGCGCTAGACTCGTCGGTGAAGATGCTGTGGAGCTGGGACGAATACTACGAAATGACGGTTTATTTAGAAAGAAGTTATATCGACGGCGCCACAGAGGCGCGCCGCGTCTATTTACCCGCCGACTCCGAAATAGCGCGCGCGCTCAGCGGCGGGTAACGCCTATTCGCAACGGCGGCGCCGCATGTTGTGCGGCGCCGCCATCTATCGTCAGCCATCGTAGTTGTGCCAGACGTTCTGCACGTCGTCGCTGTCGTCGAGCAGCTCGAGCAGCTTTTCCATGTTCTTTATGTCGTCGGGGTCGGTCAGAGCGATGTAGCTCTGCGGGATCATCTCCGTCTGCGCGGACAGCAGCTTATAGCCTGCGGCCTCGAACGCGTCGTTGACGGCGCCGAAGGCGTCGGGCGGGGAATACACCTCGAATATCTCGTCCTGCGCCTCGACGTCGTCCGCGCCCGCGTCCAGCGCGCGCTCAATGATCTCGTCCTCGACGACATCGCCGTCCTCGTTCGAGACTATGAATACGCCCTTGCGGTCAAACGACCACGAGACGCAGCCCGCGGCGCCCATATTGCCCCCGTACTTGTCAAAGCAGTGGCGCACGTCGGCCGCGGTCCTGTTGCGGTTGTCCGTCATAGCCTCGACGATCACCGCCACGCCGCCCGGCCCATAGCCCTCATACGTGACGCTCTCGTAGCTGTCGCCTCCGCCGCTCCCGGCCGCCTTTTCTATAGTGCGCTTTATATTGTCGTTCGGGATGTTGGCGGCCTTCGCTTTCGCGACTATGGCCGCGAGGCGCGAGTTATTTGCCGGGTCGCCCCCGCCCTCCCTGACCGCGACGATTATCTCCCTCGCGATCTTGGTGAATATCTGCGCCCTCTTCGCGTCCGCCGCGCCTTTTGTCCGCTGTATATTGTGCCATTTTGAATGTCCTGACATCTACGCGTCTCCCGTTATATCTCTAATTCCTCGTCCGGGTCGCCGAGATCGAACGTCAATTTCTCTCCGCACTTGGGGCATACCGTCTCTCCCTCGAACAGCTCGGCATCGCCTATCTCGATCACCGCCCCGCAGGAGCACTCGACCGACAATTGGTCGTCGTCGTCGTCGCAGTCGCACCACACATCGTCGTCATCGTCGTCGTCAAAGTCGTCGTCGTCGAAATCGTCCATATCCGAATCGCCAATTGAGAATATGAGCTCCTCGAATTCCTCCATCTCGTCCGACAGAACGCTCACCTTGTCCGATATGCCCGCCGTCTCGGCTTTCACGCCGAGCACCTCGTCCGCCGCCGCTTCCAGTACGTCGATGATCGCCATCATCAGCTTGACCTCTTTTGAGCCGGCCTCCAGCTCCAGTCCATCCGCAAGCCCTCTCAGATACGCCACTCTTTCAGAAAGTTTCATAATGCCCTCCATATTAATTAGTGTATACTACCCTTTTGCGCGCTCAAGATATTCGCCTGTCCGCGTATCGACGCGTATCCTCTCGCCTTCCTCTATAAACAGAGGCACCTTGACCTCCGCGCCGGTCTCTACGGTCGCCGCCTTTGTCACGTTCGTGGCCGTGTCCCCCCGGACTCCGGGGTCGGTCCGCGTGATTGTAAGCTCCACGAAATTCGGGGGCTCGACGTTGTACACCTTGCCCTTATACGAGTACACGGTGCAGTTCATATTCTCCTTGACGAATTTGAAGCTGTCGCCCAACAGTCCGCCGTCGATCGGCTCGAGCTCGTACGATTCCAAATCCATGAAATAATACAGGCCGCCGTCATTATAGCTGTACTCCATCTCGCGCCGCTCGACAAAAGCGCTCTCGAACTTGTCCGACGGGTTAAACGAGGTCTCGACCACGGCGCCCGTTATGACGTTTTTCATCTTTGTTCGGACAAACGCCGCGCCCTTTCCGGGCTTCACATGCTGAAACTCCACCACCTGCATGACCTTTCCGTCCCACTCAAAGGTCACGCCGTTACGAAAATCTCCGGCTGAAATCATACCGCTTCCTCCATATACACTGCCACTATATTTTTTACCGTTTCACCGTACACCGATTTTACCGTATATCGCGCGCATTTGCAAGAAAAATATTATAATTTCATTCCAAACGCGCTCTACGCGTTAAAAAGCAGCATAACTATCCCGTACAGAACGGGTTGATGCACGAGATATATGAGCAGCGACCTCCTGCCGACGGACGCCAATATGGGGACCCGCGTCTCATAAAACGGCCTCGGCAGGCTGCCCTCCGCTATGTAAGCGCCCGCCCACGTTCCCAGCAGGAACACAAATATCCACGGGAAAACCGGGAAATAATCGGAGCTGCGAAAGGTTGCGCCCGGCCAGCCCAGCGCCCAGAGGTGTCCTCCGCCTATCCACGCGTACCGCACGGCGAGCGCGCTCCCCACGAGGCACGCCGCGTATAAAATAGGCGCGGCGATCCGGCCCAGCCTCTCAAAAAACGCGTGCGTCAAGCCGTAGAAGAGCATACAAAACGCGAGCAAATGCAGTATACCGAACAGCACGGGCTGCTTGACGACCCATGTGGCGGCTGTCACAATGAGCGCCGCCGCAAGCGTCTTGAGTCCGCGCCGTATGTTGCTGCGCGAAAAGCGCGACGATACGCCCGACAAAAAGATGAACACGCCCGCAAATAGATAGTGCAGCACGTCGAACACGATGTTGGAGAACAGCCACCCCGGCGCGCCCGCGAACTCGACGAGATCGTACAGCAGATGGTGTATCACCATGAGGATGACGGACAGCCCGCGCAGCGCGTCTATGCAGTCTATGCGCCCTATGCCGCGCGCGCGCCCTCCTCCGCCGCCCGCGCGCGTCATACGTTGAACCTGAAGGTGACCACGTCCCCGTCGCGCATGACGTACTCCTTGCCCTCCGACCGCACGAGCCCGCGTTCCTTGGCGACCCCCATGCTCCCGCACGAGGCGAGGTCGTCAAACGCTACGACCTCTGCGCGTATGAAGCCGCGCTCGAAATCCGTGTGTATCTTGCCCGCCGCCCCGGGCGCCTTTGTGCCGTTGCGGATAGTCCAGGCGCGCACCTCGTCCGCTCCCGCCGTCAGGAACGAAATAAGCCCCAGCAGCGAGTACGAGCACGTTATAAGCCTGTCGAGCCCCGAGGACTCTATGCCAAGCTCGCTTAGGAACTCTCCGCGCTCTTCGGGCGGAAGACCGGCTATCTCCTGCTCCGCCTTCGCGCAGATGGGCAGCGCCCGCGAACCGTCGGCCCGAGCCGCCTCCATTACGGCCGCGAAGGCCGCGTCCTGTTCCGGCGCTTCCTCCAACGCGCCCTCGTCGATATTCGCGGCGTATATTACGGGTTTCGCGGTAAGCAGCTCGGCCGCCGCTATAATATCCGCGTCCTCGCCGTCCGCCGCGAACGTGCGCGCCGGCTTTCCGCCGTCGAGGTGTGCGGCGAGGGCCTCGAACAGCTCCGTCTCCCTCATGTACCTCTTATCGCCCTTCGCCACCTTTTTCGCCTTGTCGAGCCGGCGGTTCAGCGCCTCCATGTCCGCGAGTATGAGCTCGATATTTATAGTCTCGATATCGCGCGCCGGATCCGCGGTCCCGTCGACGTGCGCGACGTCGGGGTCGTCGAAGCAGCGCACGACATGGACTATGGCGTCCGTCGCGCGTATGTTGCTTAAAAATTTGTTGCCGAGGCCCTCGCCGCGCGATGCGCCGCGGACAAGACCGGCTATATCCACAAACTCGATCACCGCCGGCGTGTACTTCTTGGGCGAGTACATGTCGCGCAGCACGTCAAGCCGCCCGTCCGGCACCGGCACGACGCCAACGTTCGGCTCTATCGTGCAAAACGGGTAATTGGCGCACGCCGCCCCCGCGTCCGTAATTGCGTTGAACAGCGTCGATTTCCCCACGTTAGGCAGTCCTACTATCCCCAGCTTCACGCCGTATATCCACCTCTCTCTTCACTCGCGGGCGCCCCGCCCGCGCTCCCGTAACGTCCTTGCCATTATAGGGCGCGCGGGAACGGTTGTCAACTGCCCACTATCACTCCCCCATCATCGTTCTGAGTCTTTCCACCGCGCGGCGCTCCATGCGCGACACCTGTACCTGCGAGGTGTTCAGTACGCGCGCCGCGTCGGACTGTGTCATGCCGCGGTAATAGCGCAGCGCTATCACCTGCCGCTCGCG
>JAISBX010000174.1 GCA_031265965.1 Oscillospiraceae bacterium
TTTATATATCCCGCGGTACCACTCAAATTGCGCGCGGCGCGCGCCACTCAGCGGGCTCCAACAAGCCCCCGGCCTTAACGCGGCCACACGGGAGTGCCTACTGACGCGAACCACCGCTCACGCGTTCAGGCTCCGGCTCGGAAGTGATAAGCGAACTGACGCCCCGTCCACCGGCTCGCACCACCCGCCGGCTCTCTGATGAACAAGACAGTCCCGCCGTCTTCGTCATAGCCTTTATCGCTGTAACTGCGCGTATCCTATCACATGGTTCTGTGGTTGTCAAGTGTTTTTTCATACCGAAAAATTTAAAAAGCCTAATATTAATTACAGAAAGTTTTATGCGGGGTTCTCATCAATTTTTGGTGTCGAGGCTTGTGATTGAAGATGTAGTCACAGCTTCCGGCGCAAACCGGAAGCGGAAGTATAAAATAACCGAGAACCAGTAGTCGCCCCTTTCACCCCCGCGCAAAGCCGTTGACAAATGCGGCGAAGGCGGCTAGAATGTGTAGGTGGGGCGGCGCTGGAGAGCTCAGTCGATCCGCTTGTCTCCCCAGAAGAAGAGAGCGACGGTGCCCGGTCCGGTGTGAGCGCCTATGACGGTGCCTATGTCGTTTATCATGACCTTGCCGTCCATCCGTTTGAAGGTGCTCTGTACAAGCTCTGCCACGGCCTGCGCGTCTTCGAGGCACGCGGAATGGCTAAGAAAGCACTTGCCGGTGTAATCGGCGCCGAACGTCGCGTGGCGCTTCATCTCATCCACCATGGCGGCGATGACCCGCTTCTTGCCGCGCTCTTTTGACCGCGGCGTGAGATGGCCCGTGTTGCTTACGTTCAGCAGGGGGCAGATGTTGAGCAGCGTGCCTAAGACGGCGGAGGTCGACGAGACGCGTCCGCCGCGCTTTAAGTGTCTGAGGTCGCTTGTGAAAAACCAGTGGTGCAGATTGTACTTATTCTGCTCAAGCCACACGTTGAGCTCCTCGATGCCCATTCCTCCGTCGCGCAGATCGAGCGCCCCGTCGAGCAGCAGACCGTAACCTGAGGACGCCGCGAGCGAATCCACTACGTACAGCTTGCGCTCCGGATAGCGCTGCAGCAGCTCCTCGCGCGCGAGACGCGCCGAATTGACGGAGCCCGTGATGCCGGACGAGAGCGTGACGTGTATTATGTCCGTGCCCTCCGCCAGAATGGGTTCGAACATCGCGATGAACGCGTCCGTGTTGACCTGAGAGGTGACGGGCATGGCGCCCGCCGAAATTCTGGCGTAAAAATCCGGAAAAGAGATAGTCTTTCCAAAATCGTCCGGGTACTCAACGCCTTCCATCTCGAAATGGTACATCGCCACGGGTACGCCGCGTCTGATAAAGTATTCCTCTGGCAAATCGGCCGTAGAACAGCATGTGACCTTATAGCTTCCCAAAAACCTGCACCTCCGAAAACACTGAAATTGACTGCGGTACATATGTGTTATGAATTCCGCACATTAAGTGAGATTATAAACGCCCGCCGTCCTCATTGCAAGGAATTTAGCGCCGTTACCGCTCTATTATGCGCGATACGCAGGGTAGAACGGCGGATACGGGCTCTACGCCCGGTAGAATTTACATTATATGGAAGGAAATCCGGATGGAAATACCCGGCCTGAGCGCGAGGATCACAAACCCTGACGAGATGCAGCTAAAAAAGCGCATCGCCGAGAATTTGATATACTACAGGAAGCTGTCCGGAATGACGCAGACCGAGCTGGCCGCTCGCATAAACTATTCCGACAAATCCGTATCCAAGTGGGAGCGCGCGGGCGGCACGCCAGACGTCTATGTGCTCACGCTGCTGGCGTCCCTCTACGGTGTGACGCTCAACGACATAATAAGCGAGAACGCGCCGACGCCGCCACGCGACCCGCACGGAGAGCTTCGGCGGCGCGTCATAGTCTGTCTTCTGTCGGTGGTGTTCGCGTGGTTCGTCGCCACGGTGATATACGCCGCGCTCCGCGTCATCGTTCCGTCGTTTGAGTGGGCGGGCTATATCTTTCTTCCTGCGCCACCGGCGAGCTGCGTGATCTTTCTTGTGTTCGCGTCCGTCTGGTGGGGCTACGCAGTGCGGTTCGCTTCGGTGAGCGCGCTTATCTGGTGCGTTGCGGCGTGCCTGTACTATGTGGATCCGCTGAACCGCCTTTCGTTGCTGCTAACTGTAGTTATCCCACTGCAACTGCTGGCGCTTCTGTGGTTCATGATGAAAAAGCAGTCCGCAAAAAAGGGCGGCGGCGGACGCGACAGGCGCTGAGAATGCCGGTCGCGTCTTTCCGCGTTACTGCGCGGCAATCAACCCGTACACGGCCTTGCTGATCTCGCCGCAGATTGCGTAGATGCCATTGGCGTCTCTGGAACCGCTCGCGCCGGAGGTCAGAACCACGACTCCGTTTTTGCTGATTGGGTTATACGATATAAGGTTGTATACGCCGTAGTTGCTGCCGGTGTGGTAGTATAGCTCGGGCTCGCCGTACAGATTTGTCCGGCGCAGCAGAGGCAGGCACTGCTCAAACACACCGTCCGGTTTTCCATGCGAGCTCTCCATCAGTGCGACAGATTCGCGAGACATAACGGAAACTTCGCCATATATGCCGTCGTTTACCAATACGGATATCAGCTTGGCGAGATCGTGAGCGCTGATCGTTAGACCGCCGGGGAACTCTTCCCCGCGTTCTCCGGGAAACGTGCTTCCGAGAGTTTTCTTCTGCTCTTCGACGGATCGGCCGACCGAACCGCCCTCCCAATACAGCGTCGCCAAGCTTTCCGTATCGGAGATACTGCCGCTGCCGAACGCCGCGTCTATTCCCAGCGGGGCAAACAGCTCGCGTGCGGCAATAGAGTTCACTGTCTCGCCCACCGCCGTCTCTATAGTGACTCCCAGCGTTGCGAATCCGTAGTTATTGTAAGCCCATGAGCTTATAGCGCCCGGCGTGTTTTTTCCGAAACAGCTGCCGTTGAGCAACCTGCTCCTGACGAGTTCGCCTCCCGCCTCAAATCCGTAGTCGTACACAAGTATCGAGGACGTGTGGGACATGATCTGTCTAATCGTTATGGGAATATCCGTGTGGTTCGGATTCCTGATACTCGCGCCCCAGTAATCCCCGATATCCGCGTCGATATCCAAGGCGCCACGCTCGCGCAGCTTCATTGCCGTCATCGCCAGAACGACCTTTGAAATGGACGCGACGCGCATCTTTATATTTGGATCCATAGCTCTTGTGCCCTTGGTCGCGTCGCCGTACACGAACGTGCCGGCGATTCTTCCGCCGCTGACCACAGCCACTTGAACGCCGACCGCGCCGTACTTGCGCGACGCGGCGTCGACTGCGGCCTGAATTTTCTCCGCCGTATCCGCCGATAAGTCCTCCGCCTGATTATCGCCGGAACCGTCCGCACCCGTCCAAATAGTTTTAAGTGTATTACTCCAGCTGACGACTCCGCGAGCGAGCCCCTCGGCGCAGAGCTCCTGATATTCGGGTGTCGTGAGCTTTTTGTCCTCTTCCTCGTTCGTCATGAACCCGAGCTCAATGAGCACCGCAGGCACCGTGGACCAATTGAACCCGCTTAGGTCGCGCCGCCCGATGACGCCCTGATCTTTTGCGCCCGTAACGAGAATGAAATCCTTGAAAATGACCTCTCCCGCCGCCCGGCTCGCGTCATTGACTGCGGCGGTGATTTGAGAGTCTGGAACGTGCATAGACGCGCCGCTGACGCCCGTGTCCTCGCTCCCGTCGGCGTGGATGCGTATGACCAGATCGACTCCCGCTTCATTCATCATTGTCGCCCGCTCGACATTGGAGACGTCCACGTCCGCTGTCCGCCGCACCATCACGACCTCCGCGCCGAGACTGAGGAGCTTTTCCTCCAACAGCAGAGCGACGCTGAGGTTCACCTCATGCTCCGGCACGCGCGTCACGCGGCCCTGCGTCCCGGACGTAACCTTGGGTTTTGTCTCGCTTGATCCGGGAGCTACGGGTTCCTGCGCGGAGTTCCCCTTGCCCTGATGCCCGGCGTCGATTCCGAGCTTCAAACCTCTGAGCGGGGACTGCTCATCCCGCTGTCCCGCGCCGTCCGGCGACGCCGACGCGGAGGGCTCCGGATCTTCCGTTGTAACGGAAGGCGCAGGCATATCCGTACGCTCCGGCTCATCAGGAGACTCCGACGGCGTAACCGTAACCGCCGAAGATGTCCTCACGTCCGTTACCGGCACGCTTGGCAGTGCGCTGTCCTCCGGTTTTGTCTCGCCGCATCCGGCGAGCGTAAGCGCTAGCACCAGAAGTATCGCGAACGCGCGAATATGGATATTAGTGTGTGTCTTCATAATTTCGTATAATCTCCGCATTTTTAATTTCTATTGGCGACATAAAGTTCCGGACGTTTGCGTCGAAATACTCGGGCTCATACAGCCCAACGTACCACGGCTGCGCGTTGAAATAATCCTGAAATTCAACCGCTTGGAATTTCCGCCCGTGCCTTGCGTACAGTTCGTTTCGGGCGAGCTTAAGATCCCAGTCCGTCAGCCCGTACAAGTCGCTGTCCGTGAGCAATCGCTCGTCGCTGTATGGGATGATGTAGTAGTAGTCGGGGTCGTAGTAGTAATCCCCGTAGTCATAGACTATGTCGGCTATATCAAGCAGCATGACGTCGGTCCGTGCCGCGAGGTCAAATTCCATTAAGAACATCCCATATTCGCTGTTACCGTCATAGCTGTCCGCGTGATATATTAAGCCGTCGCCGTCATAAAGGATACACCTAGACGTCAAGCCAAACCCAGCGTACTCATAGAGCCGCGTACCGTCGTACCTAATCAACTGAACGTAACCGTCAATATCGGTCCCGCTGCTGTACGAGTATATTTCTACATATCCGTCGTCCGCATCAAAATCTATAGGCTCGACGACTACGCCGTCATTCCAATCGTCGTCCCAAGACAACTCGCTCCCGCCGACGCGCAGGGAGATATGGGTGGGGTTATTTCCGGAAGCGTTCCGGATCTCAGAAATTTCGATTTGGAGCTCGTCGATTATGTTATCGCCGTTGAGGTCGATATTGTAACGGGCTTCATTGCCGTAGTTGGCCGCGATCCATCCGCGCGAGCCGACTGAATATAACCCCGTCTCATCTCTCATGTCGTTAAAAAATTGGTATGGGAACGGGGGCTCTTCGCCGGCTTCAATTACCTTAGCCGGAGAGGTCTGTGAAGGTGCCGGCGGCACCGGCGTATTTGCCGATATTGTGCCGCCTCCGCTGTTCCCGCCAATGCTGCCGCCCCCGATGTCTGCTGCCGGCGTTGCGATTGGTCCGTCTTCGGCGCCGCCTCGCTCCGCGTTGGGTTTTCCGTTAAGGAGAAACACGCTTAGCAGCACTATGCCGACAACAATCAGACCGCCGGCGCCCGCGAGGATTGGCACGAGAGGCGGGTTTTTCTTCGGCGCGGATCCCGGCGGCTGTACGCTTGACGTTGGCGCCGCGGCGGCTTGCGGCGCCGCTTTCGGTGCAGGGCGGATAAGCACAGTCTCTCCGAGCAGCGCCGATTTGAACTCCTCCATACTCTGAAAGCGGTCGGCGGCGTCAACCTCCAGCGCTTTCATTATCGCTTCCTCGGCGTGAGCGGGCAGCTTTATTCCTCGAACCGACGGCTCGACTATTTCGTCGCTCTCCATGCGTTCGAGCGATTCAGGCGGCAGATAGCCCGTAAGCGAAGCGTAGAACGTAGCGCCGAGCGCGTACACATCGGTAAAAGGTCCCTGTCGGCTGCGGCGCATATACTGTTCCTTCGGAGTGTACCCGGGCTTCAGTACGGCGTCAAAGCTGTGGCTCTTTTCGCCCAGACTGTACTGCGCCGCGCCGAAGTCGAGGAGTTTGACCTCGCCGTCGTGTGTTATATATATGTTGTCCGCCGCTATGTCGCGGTGTATTACTCCGTTTGAGTGTACCGTCGCGAGAGTGTCAATAACCGGAACGAGAATACGCTCCGCGTCCTCATACGGTATCTTGCCGCCGTTGTTCTTCAGGGAGGCTTTCAGTGAAACGCCCTCAACGTAATCCATCACGAAGTAAGAGGTGCCGTTTTCGTCGAAGAACGTCCTCACTGCGGCGATGCCGCGCACATTGCCGAGCGCGGCGAGCGTGCGCGCCTCGTCGAGAAAGCTCTGCTTGCCGTACTCGAAGTTTTCCAGCTTCTCACCGGAGAATGCCGCCGCCATCGTCGTTCCGGGCGTACGTGTACACAACGCTTCTGGCAGATATTCCTTAATGGCGACCTTTAGCCGTAACTTGGGATCGAACGCGACGTACGTTATTCCGAATCCGCCCTGACCGAGCACGCGCCCCAATATGTACTGCCCGCCAAGAACGGTTCCCGCTTCCAGCGCGGTTGGGTATTTATCAAGATTGCTTGCGTTATCATACCCGCAATGCGGGCAAGGCGCCGCGTCTATTTCATTGAAACAGTTGTAGCAGTACATAAACGATTCCTCCAAGTCTGCGGTTTCAATAGACCTTGTCTACAATCAATGGGCAGATACTCATAAATTACAATAAGATGCCATGTTCTTTCTTCACCGCGAGGATCCTCATTACGCTCTGATTGATGCGTTCCATCGTAATTATATCATTGTCAACGGCATCTTCAATAGCGGAGACGGCTTTTTCCAGATTTTTCGGAGTCAAAAGAATATCCACGCCCGCTTGCACCGCGCCGACAGCGATGTCCTCAACGCTGAAATGGTCGGACATTGCTTGCATATTCAGCGCGTCGGTGACGATTACGCCGTCGAAACCGAGCTCGTCTCGGAGAATATCGGCGATGATTGCGCGGGACATAGTCGCGGGCCGTTCGTCAATGTCGCGCACTATCAAGTGACCCAGCATCACCATGTCCGCGCCGCTCTTAATTGCCGCCTCGAACGGCAGGAATTCTGCGGCTCGCAATTCGTCGAGCGTTTTATCGACGTACGCGGAGCCGTAGTGCGAGTCCTCCGATGTGTTTCCGTGACCGGGAAAATGCTTCGCGACAGCAATAATGTTCGACAATTTGAACCCGCGTACCGCCGCGCCGACAAGTATTGCCGCCTGTTCGAAGTCATCGCTGTACGCCCTGTCTCCTATGACGGAGTTTTGTGGATTTGACCATACGTCCGCGACGGGAGCGAAATCCATGTTGAAGCCGTGCTTCTTCAGTGCCTCAGAAAGCGTCACGGCGTTTTGAAAAGCAATATCCTCGCCGTCATCTTTGTAATTGAACATCGCCCCAACTGTGTGAGCGCCAAGCGACGACTTAAGTCTGCCCACGCGGCCGCCTTCTTCGTCGACGGCAAGGAACATCCCGACGCGGGAATACGACTGCACGGTCTCGTTGAATTTTTTGATTTGTTCAGCGCTCGTAATATTCGAAGACAGATATATCAAGCCGCCGACGGGATACTTTTCAAGCGCGCTTTTTGTTATCTCTCCCGCCACGGTAGTACCGCTTACGCCTGTCAGCGCGTCGGGCAGGACGATGAACATTTGGCAGATTTTTTCGTGAGGCGTCATTGAATCGAGGAGCGCGTTTATGTCCGGATCGGCACCGTCGTCGGTCGGAGCCTCCGTCTCGGTTCCCGCAGTGGTCGCCGGAGGTTCGCTCGGCTCCGGCGTCGTGTTCTCATCAAGCGTTGGTGCCGCCGGAAGCGTCTGAACGGGAGGAGTGCTTACGGAAGCGGGGGCGCTTGACGGAGAGGCGGCGGGAGGCGGTACCCCGCCCTCGGCGTCTGAAAAAACGGGCAGCACGAACGCTCCTACGCAAACTCCCAGCGCGAATATCGCGGTGGCTATACAGCACACTAACACCAATTGAGCGGCATATGATTTACGCATACGATATTCCTCTGTTTATTCAAATTCGCAGACATAGGCGAGCTTGCCCTTAAAATACGGAAACGAGGACACTGGGTCGTTGCGTTGGTCGTTCCACGACCAGCCGCTGTCTTTCAGATACCACATCATCATGCAATCCTCAACAGTTCCGTCCGCGTCACTGCCGGACGGTTCGTTCTCGTACCAGTTTGAGTACGTGAAACTCTCATTCGTGAGCCAGTAGCCACTTCGCGCATAGTCCGTATACCCGCCGAGCCAGACGTATTTGGCATCTGTGCCCTCCGCGAGCGCGATGACCTTATTTTCCTCCTCCCGGGAGGTGATCGTCACCAGATGGCCGCCTTTCGCCTCGCAGCGCTGTACCGCCTGATACCACGAGACGTCCTCTACGAAAATCTCATAAGTGTGTTCCACAGGGGTAGGCGTCGGCGAGGGCGTCGTGATTACAACGCTTCCCTCAGCATATTCCGGCTTGACCCAATCAGTTCGCGTGTACGGTATTATGGCCTCTGTCTCCCCGATCGCATAGAAAAAAAGATATTCGTCAAACGGGATATGGATACCGTCCGTATCGAGCCAAAAGATAGAGTCGTAAGGCGAGGCGCCGCGAATGGCATCGGGGTTTGCTAGCGCCTCACCGTAGGCTTCGGTTCCGTAATTGGTGTCGAGATATGCTTGGAATATTATATCGGACGCGCTGTTCTCATCCGCGTACAACACATCCATTAACGTCAGTATTTTGCCGTCGTTAACGTCAAATGTGTAACCGACAATGGACTGATAAGGGTGGGTACCGCCGGTATAAACTACTGAATAAATGCAGAACGAAACTGTATTATTTTTACTATAGGTCAGTTCTGTTGTTGTCTCGCTCCACGCAATGTTTGTGCCATAACCGTCTCCTTCCCGCTCGTATGTATTGACATGCTCATTGATCTCCTGTTCGTCAAAGACACTCCTGTAATTCTTGAAAGCGGCGTTGAACTGGTTTGCGTATTTGTAGTCCGAATTGAATACGGGAATCATAATTTTCTCCGAAACGACTACGGTTCCGTCACGCGCCTTGAATTCATTGTCAACTATCGACGTGATTTTATAGACGTCCGACAGAACAATTTTATCCGTTTCGCTTATAGGAAGCGCGGAGTCGCTGTTTTCGGAATTGCCGCCGCCAAATCCGCCGAAATCGTCTCCGTCTGTGTTCGCTTCCGCGGTGGGTGCGTTGACGCTTTCCGCGTCCGGCCTTCCGTTAAGGAGAAACACGCTGAGCAGCACTATGCCGACGACGAGCAGACCTCCGGCGCTTGCGAGTATCGGTACGAGCGGCAGTTTCTTCTTCGACGCGGGCTGAGACAGCACCGACGGCTGTACGCTCGGCGGTGGAGACGTAGCGGTTTGCGGCGCGGCTTGCGTTATCTTCACTTCGCCGAGCAGCGCCGCTTTGAACTCCGCCATGCTCTGAAACCGGTCGGCGGCGTCCACCTCCAGTGCTTTCATTATCACCTCCTCGGCGTGCGCCGGCAGTTTTACGCCGCGGACTGACGGTTCCACTATCTCGTCGTTCTCCATGCGTTCAAGCGACTCGGGAGGCAGATAGCCCGTAAGCGCGGCATAGAATGTAGCACCCAGCGCGTACACGTCGGTAAAAGGCCCCTGACGGCTGCGGCGCATATACTGTTCTTTCGGAGTGTAGCCGGGCTTCAGCACGGCGTCGAAGCTGTGGCTCTTTTCGCCAAGGCTATACTGTGCCGCGCCGAAGTCCAAGAGCTTTACTTCATTGTCGCGCGTGACGTATATATTGTCCGCAGCTATGTCGCGGTGTATTACTCCGTTCGAGTGTACCGTCGTGAGCGTGTCCATAACCGGAACGAGAATGCGCTCCGCATCCTCATACGGTATCTTGCCGCCGTTGTTCTTCAAGTAGGCTTTCAGCGAAACTCCCTCTACGTAATCCATCACGAAGTAGGAGGTACCGTTTTCATCGAAGAACGTCCTCACCGCCGCGATGCCGCGCACATTGCCGAGCGCGGCGAGCGTGCGCGCCTCGTCAAG
>JAISBX010000051.1 GCA_031265965.1 Oscillospiraceae bacterium
AGGACTCTGCTGAGATGTTTCATGTGTCTCCTCCTTCAATTTCCGCACAACTTTACGTTGCGCGCGTGCCCGTTTTTTTCTTGCGGGATGTGTATAAAAAAAACGGTCGTTTTTTTTATACACGGTTGATGTAGACTAACTAACCGGTGAAAAAGGTGCGGCAAGTGGAAGATAACTCATGAAAATGAAGCGCCTTGGCAGGCGCTTGTGATTGCTGTTAAGTTTTAATGGTCTTGCTGTGCGAAGGGAGGGCTGGTTCCCGTAAGTCGGTTATTTTGCGTTTGGACGCGCCGGTCGTCAGGCGGGGGGGGGCGCCTGTTTTTATGTTTAGCAGGAGGGCGCCGCTTTCTACCAGGCGGCGAAGAGGGGCGGAGGAGGTCAGGGCGTTTTTTAGTTCCTCCGGGTCGAAGTGTGTGCGCGATGGTTTTGCGGTGATTGTAAGGCAGTCGGCGCCCGCGTGTGTCGTGAGGGTCGCGGCGAACGACGCTACGCCGGGGACGCTATATATGATGTCGTCTAGCTGCGCCATCGACAATGTTTGTCCCGAGAGCAGGCGGGAGGCGTCGCGTATCCTGCCGGATATGCGTTCAATGCGCGTGAGAGGCGTGCCGCACGGGCACGCGAGAGTTATGCGCCGGGAGCGGTCGCCTGTCGCGTAACGTACTAGCGGCATACCGAGTCTTGTCAGCGTGGTAAACACTACCTCGCCGTACTCGCCGTCGCGCGCGGGCAATTGCGTTACCGGATCGACGATCTCAAAGAGCATATCCGCATCCCGCATGTGGTATCCGTCACGCGCGGAGCACTCCACTCCGCCGCCGAAGCCCATCTCCGTCATGCCGTAGTGGTCGAAGACCTTGCAGCCTAAGAGACGTTCTATGCCGGACGACACCGCCCGCGGCGCGTAGTCGGCGCTAAGCAGCATCGACTTAAGTTTTATATTACGAACACCTGCCGTCGCGACCTCGTACATTTGCGACGGCAGCCCGACCGCGCACTCGCAGCCCGTATCCGCGAGAGCGAGCGCGGCGGCGGCGGGGTCGCGGACAGCGCCGCACACTATGCCCTCGCAGTCTATCCTCCCGAGCGCCGCGCGCAGCAGCGCGCCCACCGAGCTGTCCGTATCGCCCGGCATGAATATCATGACGCGAGCCCCGCGCGGAGCGAGCGTACTCATACCGTGGCTGAAAAAATCGAGGGTCAGCTCGATGTCCTCTGGCGTAAAGCACACGCGCTTAGGAGCGCCCGTCGTACCGGACGTCGGCAGCGTCACAATGCGCGCTATCTCGCCCGGCGGTACGCACAGAAAATCCATGTGCCGTCCGGCGAGGTCTTCGGGGCGCGTGAACGGGAGAGACCGCAGATCGCAGGAGTCCGATATCCGTTCGGCATCTATATCCACAAGGCGCTCCGCGTAAAATCTGCTGTGCTCCTTGACATACCGCAACGTCTCGTGCAATCGCTTTGCCTGATACGTCTCGAGGGTCTGAGGATCGACCCGGGCGCCGGACGCGAGCTTTCCGGCTATCCATCCGTCGAGCGGAGTCAGCTCACTCATGGCTCGCCACACTCCCGTTCTCTCGCGCGGCGATCAGCAAAATATACCCGAGGCCGCGCGGCGCGCAGCCGGAGGTTCTCTCTCCCGCCGCGTAACGCTCCGCCCGATACGTCACAAGCGCGGGCGTGTGATCCTCCGATACTATCACGCCGAATCCGGCGCTCTCCACTATGGTCCGCAGTCCGTCGGCGCTCCACGGAGTCCCGGCGTCTTTATGGTACACATCGCTCACGATGAGCCGCCCTCCCGCCCTGACGACGCGGCGGGCCTCCCGGAGCGCCGCGCCCGCGTCCGGGAGCACGGACAGCACACACTCAAACATCGCCGCGTCAAAAATTCCGTCCGGATACGGGAGACCGGCGGCGTCCATATCTATACCCACCGCGCGCAGGCCGAGATTGTCACGCAGAAACCCGACGCTCGCGCCCTGACCGCAGCCGACGTCGATGAGACTGTCGCCGGGCGCCAGCCCGCACAGCCGCGCCGCCCTCTCGGTCAAACGCAGCCCGCCGGGGTGCATGGACTCAAGGGCGAACACGGCTAGACGCGCGCCGCGGTGATGTACCGCGCGCAAAAAGGCACCGTGCGCCGCCCGTCGAACACGTGCAGGCTGCATCGGCGCAGCCTGCCCAGATCGAGGTTGTACGCGTCCTGAAACGCCATGCACGTGATCGTGAAGCCGTGTGATTTTACCCTGTCCAAAAATGTATCCATGTCCGCGTAGTCCGCGCGCGTGCCGGCGCGCGCGACTCCCGTGGCCGCCGCGCGGTCGCGTTTCCACCGGCGCGCCACGAATTTTCGGTTTTTCAGGTGCGCGTCGTCGCAGCAAGCGCCTGACGCGCCGCTTGACTTTTTTGTGAGCTTCAGCAGCGCGTTAGGCAACACTACAAAGTCTCCGTGAAAGCCACACCTCGGGTGGTCGCAGGCGGACGGCAGCAGATCCGAGACCCTCACCTTGCCGCCGGTCTGCGCCTCTATTGCGCGCAAAATCTCGGGCAGCGTTATCCTGTCGGCGTTATCGGGCGTGTTCGGATATCTTCCGAAGTAGCTTATCGGCTGAAAATGTACCCCGCGCACGGCGGGAGAGTTTTTGAACGCAAAACGCAAAATATCGCCGATGTCGCCGTCGTTCACGCCCGGCGCGACGGTGGGGACGAGCGTCACTCCGAGGTACGCGTCCGCGCACGCGGCGATGGCCGCGGTCTTCAAATCCAAAAGCGGCTTGCCGCGCAGCTTCACATATATATCGTCACGCGTGCCGTCAAACTGCATGAAGACAAAATCCAGCCCCGCGTCCGCGAGCGCCTTTGTAAATTTCGGCTCGGCGCCCAGCCTGATCCCATTCGTATTGAGCTGCACGTACTCGCAGCCCGCCGCCTTGGCGGCGGCGACGATCCTGGGCAGATCATCGCGCACCGTCGGTTCCCCGCCTGACAACTGCACGAACGTGTTTCCGGCCGCCGCCAACCGCCGAAACCTCGCGTACAGCACCGCAACCGACGGATCCGCGTGTACGACCGACCCGCCGCTTCCCGCAAAGCACACGGGGCAGCGCAGATTACATCTGTCGGTGACCTCGACGAGCGCACAGCACGTCTTTTGAAGGTGCCCGGAGCACAGCCCGCACGAGTTGGGGCAGTCGGGCGACGCTTTTGCCGCCTCGGGCGCCTTTATCTCGCCCCAAGCCTCGAACGCCGGACTCTCTCCGCGCCACACGACAGTGGAGAAAGCCCCGTGCTCGCCGCACGTCTTTTCCATAAAATACTCGTCGCCCCGTCTCACGATCTCGGCGTCCACGCGCTTCAGGCACACGGGACATACGCTCATCGTCCGTTCTCTGTAATTCATTTCCGCCTCCTGCATCCCGTCTCTCAGGGTATTCCTATTTATCCTCCAGTTGCTCCTCCACCTGCGCCATCCTGCCGCGCGCGAGCTCCGGCGTTATCAATACGCTCCCGCACTTCGGGCAGCACGGCACGTCGTGCGTGAAGGACTGCCCCAGATAGTTGAAAACCGTCTTTTTCATGACGAGCGCCTCGTCGCAGCGCGCGCACCGCCATACAGTGCCCTCCATGCTCACCGCGCCTCCCGCTCG
>JAISBX010000175.1 GCA_031265965.1 Oscillospiraceae bacterium
GAACACGAGGAACAGAGCGACCGAGGACGACAGTATGAGCGGGTTGTTGTAGTTCAAGGAGCTCAATTTCAGCACGTACCAGTCGCTGATTTGCAGCTTGACGACAAGCAATATGAGACCCGCCAGCGCCAGCGAGCCCAGAGTATAGACTGCTAAATATGTTCTAATATTATAACTATCTCCCAGATGCAAATATATATACCGCCCGATGAAGTACAGGTATATGAAGCTCATGATATTGTACCCGTTGGAGTTTGGATTTGAATTGAGCGGTATGGGGTTATCGGCGTAAAAACCCATCCATATGTTTATGACGGTCAGTACCGCCAGACACGCGACGTATTTGTGTTTACCGAGCGAGGCGCTCACCTGATTGAGTATCGGGGACATCAGGAACAGGCAAAAATAGACCTGCAAAAACCAATTCCCGGAGTGAGTGAACGGGAAAAACGCCAGAGCGATCCTTTTCAGCGAGCTCAAACCGAACGGGTGCGCGCCGGTGATGTTCAGCGCGGATATGACGGCGAAGAGCAGGTAGTAAAACACGCAAAATACGTACAGGCGAACGAAGCTCCTCCAGCCGGCGTTTATGGAAAAATAACCGGAGATCAGGACAAAACAGTTCACGGCGACGATAAAAAAGCTCTCAAAGACCGTGGCGGCGACTGAGCTGCCTATAATATTCAGCGAGCTCCCGAATACGTGCAGAAAAAGAATGAAAAACATGCACAGCAATCTCAGCAGCTCAAAGCTCGATTCCCGTTCGGGAATCGCCGGCGGCGCGCCGCCGGCTGTCGTGTTATTCATAAAAAACCTCCGCAAAATCCGTAAAATTTTAGAAATTTTTACCTACAGGGTTTGACATCCTAACTAAAGTGTGATATAAATATGTCGCAACCGCCTGCGGCGCCGCCGTTTCCTGCGGCGGGGATTACATATTTGCCATGAGGTGAAAAAATGAAAATATTGAAGATCAGGGAGTCGGCGGAAAACTATCTCGAGACGATACTCACTTTAAGCTACAAAAATCCGGTCGTACGGTCTATCGACATCGCCAACGAGCTGGAATACTCAAAGCCGAGCGTCAGCGTGGCGATGAAGAATCTGCGCGAGAACGGGTACATTAGAATGGATACCGACATGTACATCACTCTGACCGACAAGGGGCGCGCAATAGCGGAGAAGATGTACGAGCGCCACGTGTTCATTTCAAACTGGCTGATGTCGCTCGGCGTGGACCGCGCCGTCGCCGGTAAGGACGCGTGCCGCATAGAGCACGTCATCAGCGACGAGACGTTCGAGGCCATGCGGAGCAGCGCCGGCGCCGGCTCGGTGGCGTCCGTACTTTAACTGCGCTTGAACAACAGGGCCACGCGTTCGTTGCCCCTTGCGGGGTCTATCCCCAGTTCGCCCAGCAGACGGTATTCGTCGAGCGTTCCGGCGCCCTGCGGTACGGCGAGCGCGCCGCAGTCGCTTCCGGAGGCGATGGGCACGCCGCGCGCGTAGGCCTCTGACAGGCGGCGCGCCTGCGCGTCCAAAACGCGGCTCAACACTTCGGCGGAGTACGCGCCGGTCCCGGTCAGGTTGCTCACGGCCGCGCGCGTCGGCGTCCAGACGGCACCCGCTTGGAGCATGGCGTCCACCGTTTCGCCGCCGGGCCAGTAGCCGTGCTCTATGCTGTCGGCACCCGCCTCAAGAGCCGACAGTATCGCTCGCGCGCCGTTTACGTGCGCCATGACGGCAAAGCCCTCGCCGTGCGCTATATTCATGAGCTCGCGGGTCTCGCTCTCACTGAGCGCGGGGCCCGTCGGCTTGCCGTCCCCGCCGAAGTCCATTATACCCGAAACCGCGAGCTTTATAAAGTCGGCTCCGAGCTCCGCCGCGCGCCCGACGAGCGCGCGGTACCCGGCGGCGCTCTCGAAGCCGGGACCGAACATGCTCCCGTAGCAGCCCCTCTTGTGTATCATGAAGACGGGCGTGCGGTAGTCTATGCCGTATTCGGCGGCGATTTTTTTCGCGAAAACGGAGACGTTATATATGTCGCCCCCGTCCCTGTAGAAGACGATCCCGCGCTGTGCGCACTCGGCGAGCGCGCGGCGCACCGCCGCCTCGTCCACACCGTTTTTGTGGCGCTCCGCAGCCGCCCCGTAGCCGGCGCCGTCGAGCATTATATGTCCATGGCACTCAAACATATAAGAATTTATTGTTTTCAAGCCACTGCGCGCTCTCGCGGCCGCGCCTTGCTTCCAGCGTGAACGTGACGCCGCTGCCGAGACCGGCGAGCGAGCGCAGCGCCGCAGCCACGTCTATGCGGCCCTCGCCGGGCGGATTGTGGTCGTCGTACTCGCGGTAGTTGTTGTGGATATGCACATGACTCAAAAATCCGGCGCACCCGTCTATCCAAAGCGGCATCGGCAGGTCGGATACAATGGTCCCCGCGTGCCCTATATCCAGACAGAGCCTCAGTCTCGGGTCGCCCACCCCGCGCACGATGTCGCGCAGCATATCGGGCGAGGGCTCCATGACGTTCTCCAGCAGCAGCGTAAAGTCGCCGCGGAGATCGCGCAGGAGCTCTCCCCAGAACTCTATGGATCTGTCGGTGAAATACGACTTGTCGTAGACGAGCGGCACGTAGCCGGAGTGTACCACCATCCTGTCGATGCCGTACCCGCGCATGAGCCCGAACGCTTGCCGGAAGCGGCGGCGGGCGACGTCCGCAATGAGCGGGTCGATCGCCGCGGGGCACAGCTCATTGAAGGGCGCGTGGAACGCGCGCAGGCCGATACCCTCCATATTCCCGCGCGCGGCGGCGTCCCAGCGGTCAAAATCGACGTCCATATTGTAAGCCGTGCAGAACTCCGCGAGCTCTATGCCGAGCCCGAACTCCAGCGCCGTCTCACGCGCGTCCTCCGCCACCGTAGACAC
>JAISBX010000061.1 GCA_031265965.1 Oscillospiraceae bacterium
ATAGTCGGCTATGACGGCGAGATATACAGCTACGGGCTCGACCCCGACGGAAAAGAGGTGTTCTCGCAGGAACTCGACGCCGTGCCGATACTGGACAAATTCGTGGAGGAGCACCCGGATTTCTCCCTCGGCGGCGTAAAGGGCTGCATCGCCCTCACGGGCTACAACGGCATACTCGGGTACCGCACCCAGACCGACAAGGACGATACGTCGCCCGAGTTCGAGGCGGCGCGACAGCAGGAGATCGTATTCGTCAAGCCCGTCGTCGAGCGGCTGAAGGAGACCGGCTGGTACTTCGCGTCGCACACGTGGGGGCACATAAATCTTGAGAAGTACTCCTTGACCTCCGTCAAGGCGGACTCCCAACGCTGGCAGGACGAGGTGGAGCCGCTTATCGGCCCCACCAAGCTGCTCATATATCCGCACGGCGGGCGCCCTGACGGCGGTGACCAAGTGCAAACCGGCGAGGCTTTCCGCTACTACCACTCTCTGGGCTTCCGTGTCTTCGCGTCCGTCGGCATTGAGCCGTTCTCGAAAATAAAAACCGACATAAGCGCGGTCATATGCGACAGGATGCACGCCGACGGCTCCACGCTGCGCCACTCACGCGAGCGCTATCTAAAATTCTACGACGCCACCGACGTGTTCGATCCCCGCCGCCCAAATCTGGGCAAGGACTGGTGAGCTCGGTCCTCCCGCTATGCGTCAGCGCGTCTCGAGCTTGCGCCTCGGTATAAGCAGCAGCGCTCCAGCCGCCATATCGCTCTCGCGTTCGAGGCCGTTTGCGTCCATTATAAGGCGCACGCCGGAACCGTACCGCTTCGCGAGCGACCACAGCTTCTCGCGCGGCTTTGCCCGCGTGACGGTGAGCGAGGGCAGCGCTGCTTCCCCGGAGACTGCGTCGTGGTCATATGATATTTCGGTTATCGCGCGCAAACTGCATGACTGCCCGCCCGTCACTTCAAACGTCAAGGGCACTGTGAGTTCTACGGAGCCGCCCGCCGTCAGCGAGGCCGCCGTCTCCCCGGTCAGCACGGACGGCACGCCGACGCTCTGCGCGTCGCGCGCGTCGAACGGTGCGCATTCCGCGTCGACGCGCGTGCGCGCCGAACGCACCTGCCCGTCGGCGTCGGCGTACAGGCACGTCACATCCACACCGCACCGGACGCGCGCCTGCCCGTCCTCTATCGCCGTCTCCGGCGCGCCGGCGCACGCGAACGCGGCCACGACGCCCGCGGCTTCCGGGACGTGCAGGGCTCCGCGCGCCGTACACTCCACAATGCGCGCGCACCCGTATTCCCCGGTCTCCAGCCCGGCGTATCCGCACTCCAGCTCCACTCCCGGCGCAAACGCGTCGGCTATGTATTTTACGCTCCTGCGCTGGAGCTCCACGCACTGCGCCACGGCGTGGAGCTCCACGGATAACAGCCGCCCGTCGCCCTCCTGCGGCTGCGTCTCCACATACGCCCCCGAGAGCATGAGCGTCACGTTGAACTCGCTGTCCGCGGACACCTCGTCAAATTCCACAATTTGGGAAAACTCCATATCCAAAGCCGCGCGGCTTAGCTTGCCGCCGTCCGATATATAAAACGGCGCCACGTCGGCCACGCCCTTGAACACGAGCTTGCTGCCCACCGCTCTGGCATCGTTTACCCGCAGCGCTATATCGGTGAACAGGAGCTCTCCCGCCGGAGGGCAGTCGCGCGGCAGCGTCAGTTCGCCCGATATTACAAAGGTCCGCTCCCTGATGCCGGCGGGCAGGCAGACCTCCGCCGTCTCGTACAGCAGCTCGACGCCGCCCCCGCCCCCGTTGGACAGTCCGCTGCATACGCTGAGCTCGCCGGTCGCGTAAAACGCGGCCTGTACCCTGACCGACACGGTCACCGCCGCTTTTCTGGGGCCGAGCTCGCGCGCGGAGCTCGCCACGGCGCACACCCGGGCGACTATCTTCATGTCCTGCACCAGCGCGCTGTCCGCCGCGGACACCGAGAACGGCAGCTCCGCCTCCAACCGCCCGGGGCGCTCCCCGTCCGCGGGCGCGTACACGAGCTCCGCCCTTACCACGCCGCTGACCGAGCCCCGCCCGGCGTCGGCTTCCTTGCCCCGCACAAACGCGTCGGCGTGTACGCACAATATCTCCGCAATATCCGGGAGCGCGTCCGGGACTATTACCTCTACCGACTCCTCGCGCGTGATGTCAAAGCTGTGCGCCTTTACCTCGCAGCTCACCTTGTCCGCAATCAGCGGGAATTCCATATGCCATCCGCTCCTCGCAAAATATATTTTCTCATCGCGCGCCGTAATGACCGCGCAGCTAAATATATGCCGCGCGCGCCGCCTTTATACCGCCGCTCCCGCGCCGCCGCGGCTTTTTGACGCGTTTCGCGCCCGTCTTTACACTTTATTAACGACTTTGACCGATAAATTTACAAATTACCGCTTGAAAACACGCGCCAACTTGTATATAATTAACGCATTGACAGACATTGAGGCGGCGGGTGACAATAAGTTGGGAAAAATAATAACTGTAACCTCGGGCAAGGGCGGTACGGGTAAGACTACCTCGGTAGCCGCTATATCGTCGTGCCTTGCGGCGATCGGCCACAGGACGCTTTGTATCGACTGCGACGTCGGGCTGCGTAATCTCGACATAACGCTCGGAATGACCGACTACTCCGTAGCGGATTTTTCCGACGTGCTCGACGGCGCGCTCTCGCTAGAGGAGGCGTGCCACGAGCACCCGTCCATTCCAAAGCTGTTCTTCCTGTCGGCGCCCGTGTTCCGGGAGGTGTCCGGGATAGACAGCAAGGCGATGGACGCGCTGTACGGAGAGGCCCGCGAGAAATTCGACTACTGTCTCATCGACTCCCCCGCCGGCGTCGGCTCGGGTTTCCGGCTCGCCTTTCAGCGCGCGGACGTCGCCGTCGTCGTGGCGACCGGCGACCAAATGAGCGTGCGGGGCGCGCAGAGGGCGGCCGCTATACTCCTCGAGGCCGGTATCGGCGAGATAAGGCTTCTCGTAAACAGGGTCTCCCCCCGCCGGTTCAAGCGTCTGAGCTCCACGGTGGACGACGTGATAGATTCCGTGGGCGCGCAGCTTCTGGGCATAGTGGACGAGGACGAGTCAGTCTTCACCGCGGGCGCCTCCGGCGTACCGCTCGTGCTGCACAGCAGCGGTCAGGCCTCGCGTCAGTTTCTGGACGCGGCGCGCCGTCTGTCCGGCGAGGACGTTCCTTTCCGAAATATTTGGAGGTGATTTTCTTGAATATTGCATTATTGGCGCATGACAGAAAAAAAGAGCTGATGGTACAGTTTTGTATCGCTTACTGCGGTATTCTGGCGGGTCATTCGGTCTGCGCCACGGCCACTACGGGCAGGCTGGTCAGCGAGGCCACCGGCCTTCCTATAAAGCTGTATCTCTCGGCGGCGCAGGGCGGCGCGCAGCAGATCGCCGCGCAGATCGCCTACAACGAGCTCGATCTGGTGCTGTTTTTCTGCGACCCTACTTATGTTGAGACGAACAACGGTACGGTAACCGAGATAGCGCGCCTGTGCGACAAGTACAGCGTTCCGTTCGCGTCCAACGTCGCCACGGCGGAGGTTCTCATCCAAGGCCTAAAACGCGGCGACCTAGACTGGCGCGACATAGTGAATCCAAAATAAAGGGCTTCGATTGGAATGGGGAATTTGAATTTGAAGATTGTTGAGCCTCGGACTTTGTCGGGGTTTATGGAGTTGCCGCCGGGGAAACAGGTGCAGTTTGACGCTATGCGGACGCTCCTTTATGATACGTTTTCGCTGTATGGCTTCACGCCGCTCGATACTCCGCTGCTCGAGTCGTCGGAGGTGCTGCTGGCAAAGGCGGGGGGCGAGACGGAGAAGCAGATATACCGCTTTACAAGGGGCGGCAGCGACATGACGATGAGATTTGACCTCACGGTTCCGCTCGCGAAATACGTGGCGGCGAATTACGGGCAGCTAACGTTCCCGTTCCGCCGGTTCCAGTTCGGCAAGGTGTACAGGGGCGAGCGGGCGCAGCGCGGCAGGTTCCGCGAGTTCTATCAGGCTGACATAGACATCATAGGCGACGGCAGCTTGGGC
>JAISBX010000106.1 GCA_031265965.1 Oscillospiraceae bacterium
AGCGGCTGTCCGGCGCGTCTGCGCTCCGACAGCTCTTGCATCCGGGCCGATATATCGCCGATATCTCCGTCTTCGAGCACAACGTCCGCGGACACTACGACGTCCCCGCTCCCGTCAAACCTGCTGTGCCTGTAGCCGAACCCGCACTCGGCGGCGCTGATCTCGATCTCTCCCCCGGCGCGCCCGCCGTCACCGTCCTCCGCCAGCGCTCGGACAGACGACACGACGCCGCTCATCTGTCCGCCGTACGCGCCGGCGTTCATCACAATGGCTCCGCCGAGCGTGCCCGGTATGCCGTGCGCGAATTCGAGTCCGCTCAAGCCGCGCTCGCTCGCGAATGCCGCGAGTCTCCGCAGCGTCACGCCCGCCCCGGCCCGTATTGCGCCGCCGGGCGCCAAGGCGATATCCCGCAACCCCGACGTCTTGACGGCGACAGCGTCAAACCCGCATCCGTCCGCCAGAATATTCGTGCCGTTGCCGATGATCAGAGGCGTGACGCCGTATTCGGTCAGCACGGCGCACAGCTCCCCGAGTTCGGGCGAAGAACGCGGCAGCAGCATGGCGGACACCGGCCCGCCGATACGAAACGACGTGTGTTTAGACAAACTCTCGCCTCGCCTGCATTCAAGCTCCGGAAGCCTTGCGGTCACGCTGTCTATCGCGGCAGAAATATTGTTCATCTCACATCTTCTCGTCAAAGTGCTTGTTGATCTGCTTTGTGAACTCGAGCGCGGCGTTGTAGCCCATGAACTTCTGGCGCTGGTTCATCGCGGCGACTTCCAGTATGACCGCGATATTGCGCCCCGGCTTGACCGGTATCGTCACCGTCGCCACGTCGACCCCGAGCATATTCACGGTGTTCTCGATTATGCCGAGCCTGTCGTACACCTTGCCGTCCTGCCACGGTTCGAGATTTACCACCAGATGTATGTTCTGCCTCGCCTTTATGGCGCCTACGCCGAATATCTGGCGCACGTCGATGACGCCTATACCGCGCAGCTCGATGTAATACCGTATGAGCTCCGGAGATGTGCCCTCGAGCACGTTGACGTCGGCCGCCTTTATATCCACGGCGTCGTCCGCGATCAGCCGGTGCCCGCGTTTGAGCAGCTCGATGGCGGCCTCGCTTTTTCCAACTCCGCTCTCCCCGAGTATCAGCAGTCCAATGCCGTAGACCTCGATGAGAACGCCGTGTCTCCTGATATGCGGCGCGAGCGCCCGCCTTATGAGCCGCAGGACCGAGGACATGACGTCCGTCGTATTCTCCCCGCTGCTGAGCACGGAGACGTCGTATTGCTTCGCCGCCACGATCAGCTCCTCCATCGGCTCGTCGCCGTGGCAGATTATTATAACGGGTATATTCTGCGCCATAAGCCGCCCGTACCGCTCTATGCGCTCCTCGCTGCTGTATTTTTCCATAAAAGCGGCTTCCAATTTACCCATCAGTTGTATGCGCGCCGGGTCAAAGTAATCGTAGAATCCGGCGAGCTGCAGTCCAGGCCTGTGTACGTCGCCCGTGTTTATCGTGAGCTTATCGTAGTTCGTAGAGGCGTAAATGATGTCGAGGCGCAATTCGCTCGCCAAATCGCTCAGTAAATACCCGTTATCCTCACCCATGTGTAGGCCACCCTTCTACAGTATTATGCCGCTGTAGTCCATTATACATCCGCGCGCGTAAATGGTCAATTGGGCGAGAGCGCACAACAGTTATCCCGCGAATTTTGACACGCGCGCGGGATTTTGATATAATGCCGGGGCTTGGACGAAAAAGCAGGCGGGATCCCGCGCGCGGACTAGTAGATGTGCGACTGTCTCCGCGCGGGGATCCCGATATATAAAAGCGAGCGGCGCGCCTGCCGCTAATCAATTGTATGCCGCGGCGCGCCGCTCCGCTACTTATTGAGGGGTGGACATGGTCAAGATATCACCGTCTTTGCTGTCGGCGGATTTCACGCGCTTGGGAGAAGATATCGAGAGCGTAAGGGCCGCGGAGTATTTACATTTTGACGTGATGGACGGCGTGTTCGTGCCGAACATCTCGGTGGGGCTTCCCGTTCTCGAGGCGGTGAGGCGCGTGACTGACGCCACGCTTGACGTCCACCTCATGATCACGGAGCCCGTGCGATACGCGGGGTGTTTCGCGCGCGCGGGCGCCGATATCGTGGCGTTTCACGTCGAGGCGGACTCTCCGGACGGAATATCCGGCGCTATAGACGCGGTCCTGTCGCTCGAAAAAAAACCGGGACTCGCCGTAAAGCCGGCGACGCCCACCGAGGCGGTGCTGCCGTATATAGACAGGCTCGGCATCGTCGTGGTGATGGCCGTCGAGCCGGGGTACGGCGGGCAAAAGTTCATTATGGGCTCTCTGGACAAGCTCCGGGAGCTGCGCGCGCTGATCGACGCGCGGAACCCCGGCTGCGAGCTCGAGGTGGACGGCGGCGTCAACCCGGAGACAGCTCGGCTCTGCGTCGAAGCGGGCGCCGACGTGCTCGTGTCCGGCAGCGACCTATTCGGAGCGCCCGACCGCGCCGCGCGGATACGCGAGCTGCGCGGCGTTTGAGAGAGGACATTTTTATGGGACTGTTTCCTGCGGCTCTTGAGATATTGATAGACAAATTCGCGTCGCTTCCCGGTATCGGGCAAAAGTCGGCGCAGCGGCTCGCGTTTCATATGCTGGCGCTTCCGGGCGGAGAGGCGGAGGCGTTTGCCGAGGCGGTCATACGCGCGGCGAGGGATCTGAGGCTGTGCGGCGTGTGCCAGAACATCACGGACTCCGAGATATGCCCCATCTGCGGCAGCGACAAGCGCGATCTGGGCACTATCTGCGTCGTGGCTGACCCCAAGAGCGTGCTCGCGATCGAGCGGTCGCGCGAATACAACGGCGCCTACCACGTGCTGCACGGCGTACTGTCGCCGATGAGCCGCGTAGGCCCGGACGACATCAGGATAAAGGAGCTTGTGAGGCGTGTGGCGGACGGCGGCGTGACGGAGGTCATCATGGCAACGAATCCCGACACGGAGGGGGAGACGACGGCGCGGTATATCGCGCGTCTGCTGCAGCCGTTCGAGGTGAGGGTCACGCGTCTTGCATATGGCATCCCCGTTGGATCGAGCCTCGAATTCACAGATGACGCGACGCTCATGCGCGCGATGGCGGGCAGACAGGAGCTATAGCGGCGCGAGCGGTCGCTTTGATGCCCGTCTATGCCCATACGCCCAAAAGCTCACGTATCCTCCCGATGATTTCGAGCGCCTTGAATTTGACGGTAACACCTGCGGAGGTTTCCGTTATCAGTGCGATTTCGGTATCCGTCAGTTCACGCAGAGCATCTCCGCCGTCCGCAGCGGAGGGTGTGCACAGCGGAGGAAACACGACACACCACCAATTGCGGCCGCCGCCGTCCCCGAGCGTGACGCGCAGTGACATATAACGTCCGGCAGGCAATGCGAACGTATCATACTGGCGGGTAGGGAAAAACTCCGGCTTCAACTCGGCGCGTATGGGGCGATCGTCGCCGGCTGCGCGGCGCGCGGCGTTTTCTATCATGTGCAGGTTCTGGGAGATGCGGCTTGACGCATCCGCTCTGCCGTTCGTACCGCTCAACAGTGAGTCGAGTTCGGAGAGCACGCCGTCGCGCGCGGCGAGCTTTGCCGCCTGATCCTCCGGAGAATCGGAGTTTGCCACGACGTGCAGACGTATAAGCTTGTCAGAAAGCTCCCGTTGCTGCGCCGAGAGCGCCGAGCCCGCAAGAAGCGTCAGCGCGAGCGCAGCTATGAGTGCGGTCTCCCACTTTTTCAACTTCATTTAAATCGATAACCTCCCATGCATTTTTTGACATACGAACCAATTATTGACATATTCTGCGATTTATATACACGGTCTGATTTCCACCTATGTTCTCCCGACAGATGTTACGGCAAAGGTATTGCATTTTGCGCGTTTTATGTTAAAATAGTTTTACTGCGGTTCAACCGCGGATATAATACATTTTTCGGAGGTCTTGACACAATGGCATACAAAATCAGCGATGAGTGCGTCTCGTGCGGAGCGTGCGCCGCGAACTGTCCCGTCGACGCCATATCACAGGGCAGCGAGCACTATGAGATCGACGCGGGTACATGCGTCGAGTGCGGCTCGTGCGCGGAGTCCTGCCCCATGAGTGCTATTTCGTCGTAGCGCGGGCAAAGCGAAAAAGCAGGAAGCAATATGCCGCCATACCGTGGTGAACGGGATGGCGGCATATAAATTAGTTCGGGTGGTGGTACACGGTGACCAGTACACTATATCTTGTCGCGACACCGATAGGCAATCTGGGGGATATATCGGAGCGGGCCGCAAGGACGCTTTCGGAGGTCGGGTTCATAGCCGCGGAGGATACGCGTGTGACCCTGAAGCTGCTCAATCACCTCGGTATAAAAAAACAGCTCGTGAGCTATCACGCCCACAACAGCTCCGACAGCGGCGAGCGCGTACTTGCGCGCCTGCTGTCCGGAGAGAGCTGCGCGCTCGTCACTGACGCCGGAATGCCCGCCATAAGCGACCCGGGCGGCGAGCTGTCCGCGGCGTGCGCACAGGCGGGCGTGGATGTGGTGGCGATACCCGGACCATGCGCCGCGGTCACGGCGCTGGCGATATCAGGCCTTCCGTCCGGACGCTTCACGTTCGAGGGCTTTCTCTCGACCGCAACGCGCAGCCGTACGGCGCATCTCGGCGAACTAAGATACGAAAAACGGACAATGATATTCTACGAGGCCCCGCACAAGCTCCTCCGCACGCTGCGCGATATGTACGGCGCGTTCGGCGACAGGCGCGTGTCGATCTCCAGAGAGATGACAAAGCTGCACGAGCAGACTCTGCGCACGACGCTCTCGGAAGCCGTATCGTACTTTGAAGCTACGGCGCCGCGCGGAGAGTTTGTCCTTGTGGTCGAGGGCGCGCGCGAGGAGCGGCGGGAAAGCCCCGACCTTAGATCGGCGCTTGACGCCGTAAGCGCGTATCACCGCGAGGGCGTGAAGCTGCGCGACGCCGCGCGGCGAGTCTCCGACGAGACCGGCATACCGAAAAAAACGCTGTACGATTCCGTGGCGCGGAATACTTTTCCGCGCTAATTTCAAGAATAAATTCTTATGAGCAGGAAAGAGCGGGAGGAGATGGAGGAAGAAAGGGGGTGCAAAAAAGCGGAACGCCCCCAAAAAAGGCGGAGAAAAGGAAGTGAGGGGGAAAAAGGAGGGCAGGGGTAAAAAAAGCGCCCCCCTGAACAGGGTCAAAACGGGAGGAAAAGGCGCAAAAAAACCAGAGGGGAGCCCTGACGAAACGGGCAGCCCCTCTGGGAAAGCGCAACCAAAAATGATATAATGTTCATGCCAAAACAAACCAAAGGAGGAAGCGCTTTATGGCATGGATTATATCACAGTTGTCAATGT
>JAISBX010000086.1 GCA_031265965.1 Oscillospiraceae bacterium
CCGGACGAAGATACCGCGAACGCCTTGGAGGACGCCATAGCCCTCCAAGGCGTGTCAAAGATGCCCGCCCGCGTAAAATGCGCCGTCCTGCCCTGGCACACGCTCAGCAGCGCACTGCGCGCGATCGACGGGTGACGGGACGGTGGGCGGCGCGTTTTTGCGCATACGTCAGATTCGGCTAAAAAGCGCCTAAAAATAAATTTCCCGATACTATTTTTCTGCAATTTTTGCACAACATATAGTATATTATAGACTCAACAACACAATATATACGATATATGCAAAAAGGGCGGAGTGATATGCTTAACGTAAAAAAGCGAGGACTGTTTGAGACCGGTCAGGTCGTATATCTCAAAATTGGTGAGATTTCTGCGGACAGCGAGACGCCGCGCCGCGATATGCCTCCGGGCGCTATGCGAGAGCTCGTGAGCAGCGTGTCGAAATACGGCGTACTCCAACCGGTATCGGTCAGACGCGCCGACGCGGGCTACGAGCTCATATCCGGTGAGCGGAGACTGCGTGCCGCCGTTTTAGCAGGCCTCGAGGATATCCCGTGCATAGTAATGGATGTAAGCGAGCAGGAGTCCACCGCCCTTGTGCTGGTGGACAACCTACAAAGGCGCGGGCTCGACTTTATGGAGGAGGCCCGCGCGCTCTCACGCCTTATAAATCTTTACGGTTACAGTCAGGAAGAGACCGCGCGTCTCGTTGGACGCTCTCAGCCCGCTGTTGCCAACAAACTTCGGATTCTGCGGTTGCCGGACGAGGTGATTGTGAGTCTGCGTGCCGCAAATCTGACGGAGCGCCACGCTCGCGCGTTGCTGCGTCTTAAGGGCGACAACGCAATATCGTCGGCGCTCGCGGAGATTATAAGGCGCGGTTACAACGTCGCGCAAACCGACGAATACATAGATGAACTGCTGTCGACAGAAAACGCCGCACGCATGCAAATCGGAACCGGACACTCCGCGCAGATTCACTCACAGGAATCGCCGCGCGAGTCTGCGCACTCAGAAATCGCCATAGCTCATGGGCACATACGCTTTTTTGTAGGCACTCTGCGGCGCGGTATAAAACTCCTGCAAAAGGCCGGCGTCGCCGCCCGATATGACGTCAGTGACGCCGGAACTGAAATCCGGTTGACGATAATAATCCCAAAGAACACCGCAATCGGCAATTGTTAGAATAGTCTGCGTTCTCGCCGTTCCCGCCTGTACTCTCCGCATACCTCAATTAGTATGATGTCGTCCCCGATGCGCTTGATGCACTCCCACGGTATGCGATAGTCGTCCTCACGCCCGAAGAATCCGAAGTATCTGTGTGGACCCGGCACAAGAAGCGCGACCACTTGACCCGTAACGATATTGATTACCACGTCGCACACAAAACCCAGACGCAGTCCGTCATGTATATTGATAACTTCCCTACACCGCAAATCGGCTATACAGCATTGCACTGGATATCACCCCTGCACACATTATATTCATCTGTGCTCCTGGTGATTCATCCGTCTCGAATGCCCTCGAATGTCACTCCTCCAAATCGGTCGGGGTGATGGGCTGCAGACTGTGGACGATCTGCACGGGCGTGCGGAAGTTGTCACGCTTGAACTGCTTTGTGATACGCCCCATTACGGCCTGACCGTCCTCAAGCGCTGCAGACGGTAGCATGATGAGATATTGCGATACCGAAAAACGCGTGAATACGTCTCCGCGGCGCAGCGACTGCGATATAGTGTTGCTTAACTTGCTCATCGCCTTTCGGAGTATTTTTACGGAGGGCTGCGCACCGTCGTCGTCCATAATAGTTATCAGCGCCAAGTACACCGTTTGCCCGCTACGCGCTTCGTTGCGCGCCTCAAGACGGTACAGGCTCTTGAAAAATTCGTATTCAACAAAGAGACAACCCTCATTTTCACCGATTTCTTTCAGATCTTCCTTTATCGCGCTCAGATTAAGCTCTCTGGCGCGCGTCGTCCTGACAAGCTCTGCGTAAACCGATGTTAGTTCTTTCGAGGGTGTGATGCCGAGTCCGTTGAAAAAAAGGGTCGTGACGTATTCGTAATGATTTATTGCCCTGCGCGTCTCTCCTGCCATAGCCAGCGCCTGTGCGAACTTAATGTGCATCTGCTCGTCGTAGGGATCCAATGTGACCGCCTTTTTGGCGACCGTTATTATATCCGCGATCCTGCCTTGTTCCCTGAATATGTCTGTCAACTCGTGCATCGCACCTGTGTACAGCGAGTGCAGGCGTTCATTGAGGGACGCCACCCATGGCTCATGCGAGTGATTCGGCAGGAACCTTCCGTTATACGCCTCAAACGCGCCCGTCAGAAATTTTATTCTGTCGTCCTCGCTTGTGTCAGGCGCGTCCGCCGCCTCGCATAAGCGTCGGAATTCCTCCACATCCACGACGCACGGCACGGACGGTATCCATGTATACGTACCGCGGCGGTATCTCACAAGCTGCTTGGTGTTTCCAATCTCAAGCGGCTCAAGCAGCGAGCGGACGCGGTACAGCAGCGTTTTAAGTGTATTGACCGTATCGTCTGTATTCTCGTCCGGCCACAGCATTTTGGCAATCTCTTCCTGTGCGAGCGCCCTGTCTCTGTTCGCTATCAGATATTCCAGAAGCATCCACGCTTTTCTGGTGTGACTTCGGATATCCGCGATCTCGCGCCCCCCGTACGATATTGAGAAACCGCCCAGCATATTGACCCTTATGATTTCATTCAAATCTCATCACCCAACACAGTTTACTTTTTTATAAGCTCCGACGCCTTTTTGAGATCCTCCGCCGTGACATCCGACAAATCGGCTTTGGTGGGGTTGTCCACTCCGGAAACGCGGTTGGCGTGAACCGACACCATATTCTCAAAAAAGTTGCGCACATCCCGGGCATTCCCGAAATTTTCGTCGCGCGTCTCGTACATATCGTCAAAAAACCGCTCCGCGTACACACGCGCACTCTCGTCAAGCGTATATTCGTTCTTCACGCACATTGCGTCAAATATCGCGCGGAGCTCTTCGCTGTTATAGTCGCTAAACGTGAAATACCGGTTGAACCGAGACTCCAGGCCGGGATTCGAACTGATGAACCTGTCCATCAGTTCCTCATAGCCCGCTACGACAACTATGAAGTCTCCTCGGTTGTCCTCCATGGCCTTCAGCAGCGTCTCGACCGCCTCGCGCCCGAAGTCGTTCGCGCTGTCTCCCGAGGTGAGCGAATACGCCTCGTCTATGAAGAGTATGCCGCCGAGCGCGCTCTTTATCGCGCCGTCCGTCTTGATGGCCGTCTGTCCGACGTAGCCCGCCACGAGTCCGGAGCGATCCACCTCGACCAAGTGTCCCTTTGAGAGCACGCCTATCGAGCTGTAAAGGCCCGCCAAGATGCGCGCGACCGTTGTTTTGCCTGTGCCGGGATTGCCGACGAACACCATATGCAGCGATATTGGCGGGACCGGCATACCGTTTTTCTCACGCAGCCGCCGCACCTTGACGAGATTGACCAGGCTTCTGACGCTTTCCTTGATCTCCCCGAGACCGACCAGCGCGTCGAGCTGCGCCATGAGCGTTTCTATGGAAACGGGCTCCCCTCCGTTCTCGCGAGCCTGCGTCGCGGAAGGACCCGGCGGCGCTGTTTCCGCCGTGACCGGCGGATCCGGATTGAGCGGCGGCATCTTCCCGGGCGCGCGCGCCTCGTCGGCCATCTCACGGGCGGCCTCGTCCGCTTTGCGTATCGAGCTCAGCAAATCGGCAAAGCCCGACAGGCTGTCGAGATACGAGCCCGCGGGTTTTATCTTTATGTCCGGCCGCTCATTCGCGCGCTTTTTGTCCATATGTACGACCCTGCCTCAGTTGGAGCGGCGGCGCGAGCTTTTTCTGTCCGAGTACATACGCAGCCCCGATATCTTGCTGTCGGAATCCTGCATGAAGCGCTTGAGCCTGTCCTCGAACGACTGCTCGGCGTATCCCGCCTCGGGCGCGGCGTCCTGCCTCGGGCGCGGCGCGGGATTGCCGCGGGGCGCCGGCCCTGTGCGCGGCGGACGGCTCTGGAACTGCGGCGCGGTCGCCGCCTTGATCGAGAGGTTCAGCTTACCGGGGCCCGCGCCCAGCACCTTAACGCTGACCTCCTGCCCCACGGCTAGATGCTCGCTCACGTCGTTGACGAACGTATGCGCGATCTCCGAGATGTGCACGAGTCCGGATTTACCGGACGCCACTGTGACAAAAGCTCCGAATTTTGTAATGCCGGTCACTTTGCCTGTTATTATGTCTCCCACTTCAATGTCCAATTGACAACCCTCTCATCTGATAACTGTATGAGTAAATTCGTCATCCGCCGTTGTCGTAATATATCTTCTCGTTCGGCATGATCAGACCGAGCGTGTCGCGCGCGATGCCGGCGATCACCTCGTCGTCGCCGCTGTGCTCAATGTCGTATTCCAGCGCGGCGTTGGAGACCTCTTTTGCCGTGATCTTTGACCGCAGCGCGTCTTGCTCCGCTTTCGCCGTGTTTATCAGCGTCATTATGTTCACGAGTCTCACCGTCGCGTAGACTATCATTGCGAGCACGATGAACTTCGTAATAATACCTGCCCTTTTCAGCTTCATTTGTAAGTATCCTTTCGCCGTCGGCCCTCTTGCGCCCCGATACACGGGTATATACATTCATTATATAACATTTTTTGAGAAAATGGAAGCTATATTTTATTGTTTTTTCAAAAATTTTCAAAATTTTACATGCGGCTCTGAACACCGGAGCTATCAAAAACGCCAGAGCGCGGTAGATCCGGTCGAAAACGAACAGCGCGGCGCGGCTCACCGACGCCAGATAGAGCATCCAGCCCAGCGCGGCGAGCACCGTCACATAGACCCGCTGCCTGCCCCGCCCTACGGACATCCCAAGCGCAAACAGCGCGACGCCCGCGGCCGCGCAGAATATCACGTCGCACAGCGCGGCGATGGCGGCGTGCCGCGACGCCCGCCGTATTACGCGGAAAAAGTCATACAGCAGGCCCATCGCGGCGCCGGCGGCAAGCCCGGCGGCGGCCTCCGCCAACTGCCGGGATATGGGCAGCCCCATCCTTACCTGAACAGGCGCGACAGCAGTCCGCCCTGAGGCTTCGCGGCGTTTACGTACTCAAAGCTGTCCACGACGCCCTCCACCGTGACGTCCCCGCTGTCCAAGCTGAGCTTTTCGATGCGCAGTTCGTGACCGCGCAATATGAGCGAGCCCTGCGACGTGCTCATGGATATCTCGTTTTCGTCGAAGCTCTCGACGTCGTCGACGCCGGATACCGCGGCCTTGCGCCTGTTCTCAAGTATGACGTTGTGCGGCGCTTCCGGCGCCTTGTGTTTTTCATCATAAATCATTCGATTTCCTCCTCACAAAATACAAACCGATATACCCGCTGTTATATTTGTATTTGCGAAAGTCAGAAATATGATACGGCGCAGCGGCGCTTCCTGAGAATAATCGATTTTTGTCAGACGCATAATATAAAGGTGCGCGGATTCAAGACGCGGCAGTAATAAAAAGGAATGGTGGTAAATATGTCGAAAAACAGCTTTTTGAAGGGTGTCGCCGTGGGCGTCGCGGCGGGCGCGGCAGTCGGGCTGGTGATCGCCCCTAACGGCAAGGACATGAAAAAAGCCGTCGGCAAGTTCCTGAAAGCGGCGGGCGGCGTTGTGGAGCACATCAGCAACATCTGGGACTGACAGGCGCCGTCAGTCAAACGCGGGTCCAAACCAGCCGCCGGACGTCCAGCGCCCGCCCGGCGGCGCCCCGTCCGCGTACATCATGCCGAAGCGGCGCGCGCCGTCCCCCGTCCACGCCGGCACGCGCGCGGTCAGCTCGCCGACTGACATCGCCGACGCCAGCGCGGCGGCGCACGGCTCCGCTCCGCCGGCCGAGGTCAGCAGCTCCTTTACCGCGGCGCCGCCGGGCGCCCCCTCCGCCGCCGCGCACGATTCCGCGCCGCCGGAGCGTATCGCGAACAGTCCGCCGCCCGATTGCTCGCACAGCAGCCTCTGATATTCGGCGGCGCGCTCTCCAATGTGGATGTGCGCACGGCCCCTCAATATCCGCGCCCTTATCTCGCGGTATTCGGCGGAGGTCACCGCGCGGACGTCAGCGCACGGCCGCCGCGGCTGCCCGTCAGCGCGGAACACGAGCTCGCGCGCGGAAAACCACTCGCGGAACCCCGCGTTTGCGCTGTAAAAATCGAACAGTCCGTCGTCCGCCGGGTGCAGGACCACCGCGGGATACCCGAGCTCGCGCGCGCGGCGCGTCAGAGCGCGCGTGACTGCCGCGCCGAGTCCCCGCCCGCGCAGTTCTTGGCGCGACGCTATTGCGTAGAGCATGGCGCACGGCGCGCGAGTAGCGTCAGTATATACTAACTCCCCGGCGGGTATCACGTAGCCCGCCGCGCCCTCACGTCCGCTCAGCTCGGCTATCACGGGAACGGCGCTCCCGCCAAAGCACTCAAGGAACGCCGAGACGTCCCCGTCCGAGTCCCCAAACGCGGACTTCCACAGCTCCCGCAGAAAGCCCGCGTCTCCGGGCGATGCCGCGCGTGTCGTTATATCGGCGTTCACTGTCCGTATACCTCCGGACATATCTCCCATATGCGCCTCCGGATGTTCTTGAGATCGACAAACGTCTCCGGCCTGCGCCTGGGGTCGCGCAAAAGCGCCGCCGGATGAAAAAGCGACACGAAATACGTGTCCCCGCCCTTGAACCACTTGCCGTGGTCGCGCGTGATCTTGAAGTCTCCGCCTATTATGGCGCCGGCCGCGATGCGCCCCAGACACACGACGATCCTCGGGCGCAGCAGCGCGTACTGCGCCCGCAGCCACGGCAGGCACGCCTCTTGCTCGGACGGAAGCGGATCCCTGTTTTTCGGAGGCCTGCACTTTATCATATTCGCTATATATACGTTCTTAGCCCTGTCAAGATCGATTATTCTCAGCATGTCGTCCAAAAATTTGCCGCCTTTGCCCACGAACGGCAGCCCCTGCTTGTCCTCGTGCTCGCCGGGCGCCTCCCCTATCAGGAGTATCCGGGCGTCGCGCGGGCCGGCGCCGAACACGACGTTTATGCGCCCGTCGCACAGCGGGCAGTTACCGCATTCGAGACAGGTCTTTTCCAAATCGTTCCAATCAGGCGGCGTGCCCTCCATCCTCAGCGCGGCGCCGACATCGTCCGTCCCGTCTCCATTCATATTCGCTGACCTAACCTTCCTTTTTTAATCTCTGTTCAGCCTGGGGCGCCCGGATATAATTCGGGCGAAGCTCTCCCGGTTCCACGGGCTCACGGCGCGAGGCGGCAAGCGCGACGCCGTACGCGCACTGCAATCTCACCGCGGCGGGCGCGAGGCGGGCGCGCAGCCCGGCCTTAATAAAATGCGGCATACACATCTCGGCGGCGTCGCCCATTAGCAGAAATGACGCGCCGCTCCCCGCGTCCTCCGCGACTAAGTCGTCTATCGATATGGCGCGGTCCTCGCACAGCCTGACAAGCGCCCCGGACTCGCGCCTGAATTCCGCGTTGTACACCTGCCCGCGCCTCGCGTCCATCACGGGGCACACTATGTCCCCTCCGGCCTCCGGCAGATACGCCATCGCCTCCGTCGTAGAGACGCCGCACACGCGTTTGCCCGAGCCCCACGCCAGCCCCTTCACAGTGGCGACGCCTATCCTGACGCCCGTGAACGAACCCGGTCCGCTCGCGGCCGCGAACACGTCGATATCGCCGACGGTGAGCGCCATATTACGCAGCAGATCGCGCGCCATGCACATGAGCGTGACGGAGTGCGTGAGACCGCTGTTCTGAAAATACTGCCCCAGCAGTCCGCCGTCCTCGCACACCGCGACGGACGCCGCCTTCGCCGAGGACTCGATCGCCAAAATCTTCAAAAATACACCTCCGCCGCGTGTACGCGCTACATATGCGCGCCGGTCACGGTCACGCGCCTCGCGTTTCCGCCGAGATCCTCTATCTCCACGCGCACCGTGTCCTCGGGAAAGAGCTCGGGGGCGACGTCGCCCCACTCCGCGGCTATCACGCCGTCCCGCCCGAGATAGTCGTCCCAGCCTATGTCTATGAGCTCGCGCGCGCCCTCCAGCCTGTACATATCGAAGTGGAACAGCGGCGTCTCGCCCTGATACTCGTTCACTATCGCAAACGTGGGGCTCGTGACGCGCGTGCTGAGCCCCAGCCCCTCTGCCAAGCCGCGCACAAAGACCGTCTTTCCCGCTCCGAGCCCGCCTGTCACCGCGACTACCGAGCCGCGCTCCAGCCCGCGCGCCAGCGCCGCGCCCAGCGCCGCCGTCTCCTCCTCGCCGTTCGTGACTACCGTCATACCGTCTCCGTCCGCGCTACAGCCGCACATCCTCAAAGCCCCTGTCCGTGAATACTTTGCGGTACCGGAAGCCGGCGCCGCGTAGCAGCTCCTCCATCTCCGGGAACCTGTAGGCGATAGACTCGACCGCGTGGCTGTCACTTGCCAGCGTCACCTCGCCGCCGCGCGCGAGCAGCTCGCGCAGCAGCCACGGCTGCGGGTACGGCTCCGTGCGCCCCGCGCGGTACATCGCGCCCGTGTTGACCTCAAAAAGGCGGCATGTCTTCAATATCTCCTCCATCGCCGCTATCGCCGCGTCTCTATAGCGTATGTTAGATGTATCAAACTGACGCTCGCCCTCATTGTTCTTGTTGATCAGGTCAAAATGTCCTATTATGCCGCAGCCCGTCAGGCGCGCCACTTGCGCCTCGGCGGCGAAATACGACTCCGCGAACGCATAGAAGTCGCCGCCGAACAACCTGTCCGCGGTCGCGCGCTGCCCGTCCGGCCCGTCGTCCACAAAGCGGTACTCGCCGCCCTTGTGGACAAAATGCGTCGAGCCTATCACGTAGTCGAACGCGTCCGTCGCCATGTCTCCGCAGGCGTCCTGCTCCACGCCGGTGAACAGCGTTATCTCTCCGGCGTATTTCGCCTTTAGGCCGCGCATCTCCTCGAGAAAGCGCGGCGCGCTCTCCGGCGTCAGGTTTGTCAGGTCGGTCTCCGCTTCAACCTCCGGGCTGACGTGCGAGTGCTCCGATATGCCGAAGGACTCAAAGCCCGCAGCTATGGCGGCGCGCACCATCTCCTCGCACGTGTTCGCGCCGTCGGCGTATGTCGTGTGGGCGTGCAGATTGCATAGGCCCTTCTTCATGTCATCTTCTCCTGCTTGATTTTTTTATCTATGACGTGGCGGGACTCGAGCTCCCTGCGTACGTCGTCCGGCGTGAGCCCCAGTTCGGCCATGAGCACAAGGCAGTGATAGGCGAGATCCGCCAGCTCGTATACGGTCTCTCCCCTGTCCGCCGCCTTGCCCGCTATGACGACCTCCGTCGACTCCTCTCCGATTTTTTTCAGTATCTTGTCGATGCCCTTGTCGAAGAGATACGTCGTATACGAGCCGTCCTTGCGGTCGCGCCGCCTTTCGCTTATCAACTCAAACAGCGAGCTCAGCGAAAAGCCGGAGGCGCGCTCGCCGTACAGGTACTCGTTGAAGCACGACTGGGCGCCCGTGTGGCACGCGGGTCCGTCCTTATTGACATAGACGGCGAGCGCGTCCCTGTCGCAGTCCGCGGCGATCCCCACGATGTGCTGCACATTGCCGGAGGTCTCCCCCTTTCTCCAGAGCTCGCCGCGCGAGCGCGACCAGAAGCACGTGCGCCCCTCGTCCATGCTGATTTTAAGGCTCTCGCGGCTCATGTACGCCAGTGTGAGCACGTCGCCCGTGCCCGCGTCGGCCACCACGGCGGGGATAAGCCCGTTTTCGTCAAATTTCAGCTCGTCGATACTCAGCATACCGCATCCTCCGTAAGAAGTCTCACATTTATATGAGCGTCCCGCATAGCCAGCTTCAATCCCTCTATCGTCACCTCGCCGAAGTGGAATATCGAAGCGGCGAGCCCCGCGTCCACCCCCGGCAGCGCGTTAAAGAGCTCAATAAAGTCGCGCGCGCCGCCCGCGCCGCCGGACGCGATGATCGGGACCGATACCGCGCCGGTGGCCGCGCGCAGCAGCTCGAGGTCAAAGCCGCCCTTTACGCCGTCTGTGTCCATGCTGTTGACGACGAGTTCGCCTGCCCCGTCGCCAGCGCCGCGCCTCATCCACTCTATGGCGTCCATCCCGGTGTCGATCCGGCCGCCGTTCAGGAATACGTTGAACGCCCCCCCGACGCGCTTGACGTCGACCGAAAGCACGACGCACTGGTCGCCGTAGCGCCGCGCCGCGTCGCCGATTATCGCCGGGTCCTTTATAGCGCCGGAGTTCACGCTAACCTTGTCCGCCCCACACTTTAGCACGCGGTCGAAGTCGCCGAGCGAGCCTATCCCGCCCCCAACTGTCAGCGGGATAAACACGTTTTTCGCCGTCTCGGTCAGAATATCCGTGAAAATGCCGCGCGCCTCGTGCGAGGCCGTGATATCGTAGAACACGAGCTCGTCCGCTCCGCCGTCGCTGTAGCGCTTGGCCAGCTCCACCGGGGACGAGACGTCGGCCAGCCCCGCGAAGTTCACGCCCTTGACGACACGCCCGTCGCGCACGTCGAGACACGGTATTATACGTTTTGTTATCATTCCGCTCCTCCCGCCGCCGTCCTTATCGCCTCCGCGAGGTCGATATCACCCGTATAAAGCGCTCTGCCCAGTATTGCGCCGTACAGTCCCATCGCGCGCAGCTCGGCCACGTCGCCGAGCGTCGAGACGCCTCCGGACGCTATGACGTCGAGCTCAAGCCGTTCGGACAGCTCGCGGTAGAGCGTTAAGTTAGTGCCGGATAATAGCCCGTCCCTCGAAATATCGGTGCATATCACGGTCTGCACGCCGGCGTCCTCCAGCTCGCGGCAGAAGTCGAACGCCCCGCGCGCCGTAGTCTCCGTCCAGCCGCGTATGGCGACGAAGCCGTCCCTTATATCGACGCCGACCGCCACCCTGCCGCCGAACGCCGCCGCCATGTCCCGCACGAGGCCGGGCGTGGTCACGGCCGCCGTGCCGAGTATGACGCGCGCGGCGCCCGCGGCCAGATAGCGCTCCGCCGTCTCCGCCGTCCGCACGCCTCCGCCGACCTGTACCTTCAGCCCGCACGCCGCTATAGCCCGCACCGTGTCGAAATTCGGAGTTCTGCCGTCTCGCGCGCCCTCCAGATCGACCGTGTGCAGATACCGCGCGCCCGCCGCCTTGAACGACTCCGCGACGGCGGGCGGATCGTCGCTGTACACCGTCATCTGCGCGTAGTCGCCGCGCGTCAGCCGCACGGCGCGCCCCTCATAAATATCTATCGCCGGAAAAATCAGCACCGCGCGCCCTCTACATCCGCTCCGGGACTATTTCGACCCAGTAACCGTCGGGGTCCTCGATGAAATATATCCCCATAGCCTCGTTCTCGAAGCAGACGCAGCCCATCGCCTTGTGCTTGCTGCGCGCGGCGTCCATGTCGTCCACGCCCAGCGCCAGATGTATCTCGTTATCGCCTAGGTCGTACGCGCCCTCCTTTTCGCGCAGCCATGTGAGCTCCAAGCTGTGCGGCGTGCTCCCGTCGCCGAGAAACGCGATCTCAAAGCTGCCGTCCGGAGCGGGCATCCGATGCCGCACGGAAAGTCCCAGCGCCTCCTCGTAGAACGCTATGCTCCTGTCCAAATCTGTCACGTTGAAATTGTTGTGGCTGAATGTAAACTTCATTTTTTAACATATCCTCCAACACTTAAAATAATAACGGCTTTCCGTGAGTATAACCGATTCACGGCCGCTTTGCAAGCATGGCCGCTTTTTTAGAAATATGCTGTTTTCAGGGATAGGTCATCCCCCTTTTGGGTCACATATATTCGCCGCTCGGCGCATATAATGCCGCAAAAGGCGCGTGTGAACGATACGCCGCCTATTTTGCGTGTGGAAAGAGTGGCGGTATATCATGCGAAAGCTTAATCTCGGGCGATTCGCGGCGCGGCGGCTTACGGCCGGTATTGCGACTGTGGTTGCTGTGATAGTGATGTTTGCGGCGGTGAACGCGCCCGCGTTCATTGGCGCGTCGTCGGCGGCGCGGGAGCTGCCGATATACTGTGTGAAGCGGGACGACAAGGCGGTCTCGCTGACGTTTGACGCGGCTTGGGGCAACGAGGACACGCAGCGCCTTATCGACATTTTGGGTAAATATGACGTCAAGGCCACGTTCTTTATCGTCGGGGAGTGGGTCGACAAATACCCGGAGTCCGTAAAGGCGCTCTACGACGCCGGCCACGAGATCGGGAACCACTCGAACGACCACGCGCATTTCAATCCGCTGTCGCCTGATGAAATAGCGCGCAACATAACGGCCTGCAACGAAAAAATATCGGCGGTGACAGGCGCGGCGCCGGCGCTGTTTAGAGCGCCTTACGGCGAGTATGACAACGAGGTGATACGGAGCGTAAAATCCCTCGGCATGGACACGATACAGTGGGATGTTGACAGCCTCGATTGGAAGGGCATCACGGCGTCGGAGATCATGAAGCGTGTGACCGACAGAGTCGCGCCGGGCAGTATAGTGCTGTTCCACAACGCCGCAAAATACACGCCGGAAGCGCTGCCCGCGATAATTGAGAGCCTGATAAGGGACGGCTACTCAATGGTTCCCGTTAGCGAGCTGCTGCTGAAAGGGGAATACACGCTCGA
>JAISBX010000105.1 GCA_031265965.1 Oscillospiraceae bacterium
TCAACTCGCGCTCGCTGTGGCTGCCGAAAAACTTTGAAAACACCGATTTTATCATTGAACTGACCTTTCTCAAACCCCCGACCGGGGGTTTTGCGTTTTGCTGTGCTCTTATGTTATGCTCTATAATACCATACTTTTACGCATTAAGAAAGCACACAATTTTTTCTGCGGCTAAGCAAAACAGTTTTTAGAGATTTTGAAAAAATACCGCCTGTGGAAAATTGTAGTGCCTTGACAGATGACGTGCGATGAAGTAAATTATAATCACGGAAACGATTCAGGATTATTCATTGGGAGTGATACTTATGTCGGACATCAAATTCAGGTACTACAAATACGGAGAAAAAAGTATGTACGAGGTAATACGCTTGGGTAGCAGGCGGCAGAAATATTTAGAAAACGTAGTCAACGAAATACTGTTCGGGTAATGCAACATGGTAGATAAGACAGGGCTCTATTTGGGGATAGACGTCGGCACATCGGGCGCGCGAGCGCTGCTGATGGCGGAGGACGGGAGCGTCCTGCGGACGGCGTCCGCCGATTATCCGCTCTTGGCCCCAAAAAACGGCTGGGCGGAGCAGTCGCCGGAACAGTGGTTTATGGCCGTGGCCTCCGCCTCGCGCGAGGTATTGCGGAACGGCGGCGCCTCGGAGCTGCGCGCCGTCGGGCTGACGGGGCAGATGCACGGGCTCGTCTGTTTGGACGGCGGCGGCAATGTGCTGCGCCCGGCGATACTCTGGTGCGATCAGCGCACGGCCGCCGAGTGTACCGAGATAACGGAAAAAATCGGCGCGGCGCGGCTCATCGAGCTCACGGCGAACCCCGCGCTCACAGGCTTCACCGCGCCTAAGATACTGTGGGTGCGCAAAAATGAGCCGCGCGTATACGAAAAAACGGCAAAAATGATGCTGCCGAAAGACTATATCCGCTACAAACTGACGGGCGAGCACGCAACGGACGTCTCCGACGCCTCCGGCACGGGGATCTTCAACGTCTCGCGGCGCGATTGGGAGCCGGAGGCGCTCGAAAAGCTCGATATAGACCAGAGTCTGCTCGGTCGGGTATTTGAGTCATGCGAGATAACGGGCGCCGTATCAGCCGAGGCATCGGCGCTCACCGGCATCCCGGCGGGCACGCCCGTCGCGGCCGGCGCGGGGGACAACGCCGCCGCCGCCATAGGCACGGGCGTCACACGTGACGGCGAGGCGTTTGTGACCGTCGGCTCATCGGGCGTCGTGTTCGCGCATACGTCGCGCATGACGCTCGACCCACGCGGGCGCGTACACACGTTCTGCGCCGCCGTGCCGGGCGAGTGGCACGTGATGGGCGTGACGCTCGCCGCCGGTATGTCACTCAAATGGTTCCGCGACAATTTCGCGCCGGGCAAAACGTACCCCGAACTCGACGCGCTGGCGTCCGCCGTGCCTATTGGCGCCGACAGGCTTATCTGGCTGCCGTATCTCAACGGCGAGCGCTCCCCGCACCTCGATCCGGACTGCCGCGGCGCGTTCGTCGGGCTGTCGGGCTCGCACGGAGCCGGCGCGCTCGCGCGAGCCGTGATGGAGGGCGTTACGTTCTCCCTGCGCGACTGCCGCGATATTATCTCGGAGATGGGCGTCCGCTTCGACGGCATAACGGTGTGCGGAGGAGGCGGGGCGAGCCCGTTCTGGCGGCAAATGCTCGCCGACGTACTCGCGGCGCCGGTTTCGACTGTTCAAACATCCGAAGGCCCCGCGCTCGGCGCCGCCATGCTCGCAGCTGTCGCCGTCGGCGCTTACGCTACAGTCCCGGAAGCCGCCGACACCATAATACGCCGCAGCCCCGCGCAGACGCCCGACGGCGCGGCGGGCCGCGAGTATATGCGGTACCACGCGCTGTACGGGCACCTGTACGAGTCACTTCGGGAGGACTTCAAGGCGCTGGCGGAGATGTAAACTGCGATATGAAATACGACTGCCTGATCATCGACGACGAGGAAGCCCTGTCGCAATCGACGTGCGAATATTTCAACCTGTTCGGCGTCGGCGCGTTTTGGGCGTCGGATGCTGAGAGCTGTGTGCGGTTTTTCCGTGAGCACGCCGCCGACCTGATCTTACTGGACATCAATCTGGGCGGGTCGTCTGGCTTTGAGCTGTGCAAGCGCCTGCGGGAGATCACCGCGGTACCCATACTGTTTATCAGCGCCCGCCGGAGCGACGACGATATGCTGCTGGCGCTCTCCATCGGCGGCGACGACTATATCCAAAAGCCCTACTCCCTGTCCGTCCTACTCGCAAAGGTGAAAGCCGTGCTGGGACGATACCGCGCCCCTCCCGCCGCGCCGCCTGACAGCTCCGTCGGCCTGACGCTGGACGAGGACAGCCGCTCGGTCACGCTGGACGGCGCGAGGGTCGAGCTGAAGACCATGGAATTCAAGCTGCTGCGCTTCCTGATGAAAAACCGCGGGCGCGTCGTCGGCAAGGACGAGCTGTTCCGCGAGGTATGGGAGGATTCCATCACCGGGGACAACACGCTGAACGTACACATCCGCCGCCTGCGCGAAAAGCTGGAGCGCGACCCGGCCAACCCCCGGTACATCAAGACCGTCTGGGGGACGGGCTATGTGTTCGAGGGGGATGGGCCGCCGTGAAAATGAAATACTACGCGCTCGCTCTTGCGGCCGCGCTGATCTTGGGGATATGCGGCGTCCTGTTTATATTTCCCGCGCCGGAAAACGTGGCGGACGTCGCCAAAATCAACGACATGATACAAAACGGGCAGCTTGTCGACAACGCGGCGTTCGCCGACACGCTGGCGCGGTGGCAGAGCTATCGGACGCGTCTGCAAATAGGGATGATAGCGCTCCTGTTTCTCGTAACGGCCGTCGCGGCGGTTTTTCTGTTTTCGCTCGACCGCAGGATACTGCGCCCGTTTCAGCTCATGCGCGGCTTCGCGCGGAGGGTGGCCGCCGGAGAGCTGGACGTCCCGCTGGAGATGGACAGGTCAAACGCATTCGGCGCGTTCACCGAGAGCTTCGATCTCATGCGGGAGGAACTGCGCCGCGCGCGCGAAAACGAGAGTGCCTCCGAGCGCTCAAAGCGCGAGCTGGTGGCGTCGCTGAGCCACGACATCCAGACCCCTGTGGCGTCCATCGAGGCTGTCGCGGAATTGATGGAGGTGACGGCGGGGGAGGGCGA
>JAISBX010000170.1 GCA_031265965.1 Oscillospiraceae bacterium
AATGTCCAAGCGCTTCATCCGCCACCCGTCCGAAATAGTCCGCGCGGGAGACAACGTGCAAGTATGGATCGCCGACGTGGACCTAGAAAATCACAAAATCGGCCTGAGCATGCTGCCCGCCTCCAAGAACGTGCCTACCGACTCTTAATCGCGGACTGCGCGGCCGCCAGCCGCGCAGTCGGCACGCGGTAGGGCGAGCAACTCACGTAGTCGAGCCCCGCGTCGTGGCAGAACTCTATGGAGCTGGGGTCGCCGCCGTGTTCGCCGCATATGCCGAGCTTTATATCCGGCCGCCCGGCCCTGCCGAGCTCAACGGCCATCTTCACGAGCTTGCCCACGCCGCTGCGGTCCAAGCGCTGGAACGGGTCGCTCTCAAATATCTTGTTGCTGTAATACGCGGGCAGGAACTTGACGGCGTCGTCGCGCGAGAATCCGAACGTCATCTGCGTGAGGTCGTTCGTGCCGAAGCTGAAGAACTCCGCCTGCGAGGCTATCTCGTCTGCCAGCAGCGCGGCGCGCGGTATCTCTATCATCGTACCGACGTGGTACCGCAGCGCGGCGCCGAGCTGTGCTAAGATAGCGTCGGCTGTGGATGTGACGATGTCCTTTACGAACTTGAGCTCCTTTACCTCGCACACGAGCGGGATCATTATCTCCGGGACAATGTCGGCGCCGGTCTCGTTTTTGACGGCGACGGCGGCCTCAATTATCGCGCGCGTCTGCATCTGCGCTATCTCAGGGTACGTGACGGGCAGGCGGCAGCCGCGGTGTCCCATCATTGGGTTAGTCTCATGCAATCCGATGACTGTAGACTTGAGATCCTCAAACAGCAGATTTTCCCAGACATCGTTTGAGACGCGGAGGCCGCGCGCGGTCAGTATGCCGCGCAGATCGTCGTACAGCGGCGACATATCGGCGGCAAGCGCCCTTATGTCCTCGTCCGTGTGCGGCAGGAACTCGTGCAGCGGCGGGTCGAGCAGCCGTATGGTCACGGGTTTGTCCAGCATGACGCGGTAGATGTCGGCGAAATCGCCGCGCTGGAGCGGCAGGAGCTTGTCGAGCGCGGCGCGGCGCTGTTCTGCGGTCTTCGACACTATCATCTCGCGGATGGCGGGTATGCGGTCGTCGGCGAAGAACATGTGCTCAGTCCTCGTGAGGCCTATCCCTTCCGCGCCCAGTTCAAGCGCCTTCGCGGCGTCCTTTGGCGTGTCGGCGTTCGCGCGGACACGGAGGCGCCGCGCCTCGTCTGCCCAGCGCATGACGGTGGAGAAGTCGCCCGTGAGATCCGGCTCTGCTGTTGGCAGCTTGCCTATATACACGTTGCCAGTCGTGCCGTTTATCGACATATATTCGCCCTCTTTGACTATGTGCCCGGCGATGGTGAGCGAGCGCGCCGCCTCGTCTATTACTAGGTCCCCGCAGCCCGACACGCAGCATATCCCCGCGCCGCGCGCCACGACGGCCGCGTGCGACGAGGCGCCGCCGCGCGCCGTTAATATGCCCTGCGCAACGTACATGCCCGCCAGATCCTCCGGCGACGTCTCGAGGCGCACGAGCAATACGGGCTCGCGCGCCGAGCGCTCCACCGCGTCCTCGGCGGTGAAGCACACGGCCCCGCAGCCGGCGCCTGGGCTCGCGTTGAGCCCGCGCGCGACGGGCGCCGCCGCTTTCAGCGCCTTTTCCTCGAACACGGGGTGCAGCACGGCGTCGAAGCTGTTGGCGTCGATGAGCGCGAGCGCCTCGTCGCGCGTGCGCATCTTCTCGTTATATAGGTCAACGGCGACCTTAAGCGCGGCGTTCGGCGTGCGTTTTCCGTCGCGCGTCTGGAGCATATACAGCTTGCCCTTTTCTATGGTGAACTCCATGTCCTGCATATTGCGGTAGTGCTTTTCGAGCTTGTCGGATATGGCGACGAACCGCGCGTAGGCTTCCGGCATTATCTCGGCGAGCTGATCTATAGGCTGCGGCGTGCGTATGCCGGCCACAACGTCCTCGCCCTGCGCGTTCATCAAGAACTCGCCGAACAGCCTCTTTTCGCCCGTGGCCGGGTCACGCGTGAACGCGACGCCCGTGCCGCTGTCGTCGCCCATGTTGCCGAACACCATCTCCTGCACGTTGACGGCGGTGCCCCACGAGCCCGGTATGTTGTTCTCCCTGCGGTACACTATGGCGCGCTCATTGTTCCAGCTCCGGAACACGGCTTGGATGGCGCCCAGAAGCTGATCCCGAGCGTCAGTTGGGAAGTCGGCGTTTTGGCTCTCTTTGAATTCAGCCTTGAACTGGGCCGCCAGTTCGCGCAGATCCTCGGCGGAGAGCTCCGTGTCTTGCGCTACGCCGCGAAGCTCTTTCATCGCGTCTATCTTGCTCTCGAATATCTTCTTGCTGACCTCGCAGACGACGTCTGAGTACATCTGGATAAAGCGGCGGTAGCAGTCCCACGCCCAGCGCGGATTGCCGGAGCGCCCCGCTATGCTCTCCGTGACCTCTTCGTTCAGCCCGAGATTGAGTATGGTGTCCATCATGCCGGGCATACTCGCGCGCGCCCCGGAGCGCACGGAGACGAGCAGCGGGTTTTCCGTGTCGCCGAATTTCTTGCCCGCCATGCCCTCGAGCGCCGTTATATACCCGAATATCTCGTCGCAGAGCGCCGACGATATCTGCTCGCCGTCGTCCCAGTATTTTGTGCAGGCCTCCGTGGTTATGGTAAAACCCTGCGGCACGGGCATCCCGAGGTTCGTCATCTCGGCGAGGTTAGCCCCCTTGCCCCCCAGCAGCGGCTTCATGTCCCCATTTCCCTCTGAAAAAAGATATACGTATTTTTTATCTAATTTGTCCAATATAAAAACCTCCATTTGCTTTTGACTTTTTTACGATGTATATAACGAGTAAAAGACCTTGAAAGTCTTCTCCATGCCGTCGGCGAACGGGGTATATGAGAAATCCAGCGTTTTTGCGATCTTCTCCCCGCTGTAGAGGATGTCCTCCGTGAGGGGGAACGGCAGGGGGA
>JAISBX010000043.1 GCA_031265965.1 Oscillospiraceae bacterium
TTTGACATTCCCGCTCCTTTACTGTATAATGCCAATTATTCGCCTTGTGCGGCGGATCAATATAAAAATTCAGGCGGGCGGATACAGATATGGAGCGGGAACGCGCAATGGATCATGACGCAGTTTTATCACTTCTTCGGGCGGTGAGCGGCGGGGAAATATCCCCGGAGGACGCCGTGCTGTCGCTGCGGACGCAGCCGTTCGAGGAACTCGGATACGCGAAGATCGACCACCACAGACAGCTTCGGCACGGCATACCGGAGGTCATATTCGGCGGAGGAAAGACGGCGGAGCAGATCTCCGGCATCCTCGGCGCTATGCGCGCGAACGGCTACAAAAACGTGCTCATCACGCGCCTCGATCCCGAAAAGGCGGAGGCCGTGAACGGCGCCGTCCCGATCACTTACTATCCCGTCCCGAGAATAGGTCTCTTCGGCGAGCGGCCAGCGCCGTCGTCCGCGGGCGTCGTCGCGGTCGCCGCGGCGGGCACGAGCGACTTGCCCGTCGCGGAGGAGGCGGCCATCACCGCCGAGACGCTCGGCAACCGTGTGGAGCGCTTCTACGACGTAGGCGTCGCGGGGCTTCACAGGCTGCTGTCGAAGCTGGACCCGCTGATGAGCGCGAGAGTGATCGTCGCGGTGGCTGGAATGGAGGGCGCGCTGGCCACCGTCATCGGCGGACTCGTCGCCTGCCCCGTAATAGCGGTCCCGACAAGCGTGGGCTACGGCGCCAATTTCGGCGGTCTGTCCGCGCTTTTGTCAATGCTCAATTCCTGCGCGGGCAACGTGAGCGTCGTGAACATCGACAACGGCTTCGGCGCGGGCTATCTCGCCAGTATTATAAATCGGATCGGGGAGCGGTAATTTATATGAAAATATATCTCGAGTGCGCGATGGGCGCGGCGGGCGATATGCTCATGGCGGCGCTGTACGAGCTGCTGCCTGACGGCGCGGCGTTTACGCGCAGGCTGGAGACCCTCGGCATCGAGGGCGTGCGGATAGAATTCGAGAAGGTGTCCAAAAACGGTATAATGGGCACGCACGCGCGCGTCACCGTGGGCGGCCAAGAGGAGATCACGCACGACGCGGAGCCGCTCGAGGACGGACATCACACGCACACGCACGCGGACGGGCACACGCACAGCCACGGGCGCCCTCACGGGCACGAGCACTCTCACGCGGGCGAGCCGGCGCGCTCCGATCACGCCGGCTACGCGGTACAGGACATCCGCGCGCTAATATCCGGGCTCGACCTGCCGGAGAATGTGAAAGCGGACGCTCTGGCGGTGTACGGTCTGCTCGCCGGCGCGGAGGCGGCTGTCCACGGCTCGGACGCGGACAGCGTACACCTGCACGAGGTCGGCTCGCTGGACGCCGTCGCCGACATTGTGGGCTGCTGCCTGCTTGTACATATGCTCGGCGCGGACGACATATCCGCCTCCCCGGTACACGTCGGCGCCGGCTTCGTGCGCTGCGCTCACGGCGTACTGCCTGTGCCGGCCCCCGCCACGGCGCACATATTGAAGGGCGTCCCCGTATACGGCGGCCCGGTGCGCGGCGAGCTGTGCACGCCGACGGGCGCCGCGCTGCTGCGCCATTTCGTAAAGCGTTTCGGCTACATGGACGCCGTATCCGTCGGGAAGATAGGGTACGGTATGGGGCGCAAGGACTTCGATAGGCCTAACTGTCTGCGCGCGTTCCTGTGCGAGCCGGTACGCGACGCGTCGGAGGAGCGCGACGATATATTGGAGATCACGTGTAATCTCGACGACATGACGCCCGAGGCGATAGGCGCGGCAACCGAACGCATACTCGAGGGGGGCGCGCTCGACGTGTTCACCGCGCCCGTCTACATGAAGAAGGGGCGCCCGGCGGTGCTCCTGACGTGTCTTTGCAACCCCGATGACCGTCCGGCAATGGCGGATCTCATCTTCCGCCACACGACCACCGCGGGCATCCGCGTCAAGCCGTGCTCGCGCGACAAGCTGCGGTATTCGTTCAAAAAGGTGCACACTCCGTACGGCGACATACGCATAAAACTGACGAGCGGACACGGCGTCAAGCGCGGCAAACCCGAGTACGACGACGTCGCCGCCGCCGCCCGCGCGCACAGCGTCCCCTTCCCGCAGGTGTACGACGCCGCGGTCAAAGCCGCCGATACGCAGCTTTAGGCACGAAATTCTTCAAAACAGGCGCATGATTTTGCCTTGACTTTGGGATTTGTCGCTATTATACTATAAGGGTAAAATGGCAAGGCGAAAACGCTGTGCATGGAAGAGTGTCTTTTGTCGTGTCTGAAACGGACTGATAAGTACATACTGGGAGGTAGTTATTTTGACAAAGACTAAGACTTTTGTGGATCCGCTCGAAATGCCGTTTTCGCGGCGAGGCTCGTATATATGTCTCGCAAACGCAAACGGCGGCTCAAACGAGCGCGGGAAAGCGCAGCTTTGGCTCTCTACGGCGCGTATGCGCCCAAACGACCGCAATAACGGCAACCTCTTCGCGGACAATCACTTCAGGCAGATAAGAATTGAGATACTAAAGGACGGCGCGGTTCAGGACGCGACGATCGTGACGACGCCGTACGAGTTGATTTTCGAGTCCGCCGCCGGGTCGGTGCGTTTTTGCATAGGCGACACAAAGTATTTGGTATGCAGGAGCGCTGACGGCGTTGGTCTGCGCATAACGTACGGCGCAGGCGGACAGATGCTGATGGGGCCGCCATTTGTCAACCTGCCCGGCGGCGACTGCAAGGCGAATTTCGGCAACTATTTTATGCTCTTCGCGCCAATATCCGGCGACCTGCGCAACGGAGCGGACGGAGCGATAGAGCTTCTTCCGGACGGCGGCGGGGTCATCGAGGCCGTCATGGAGGAGACTCTTGTGGATCCCAAGCGGAGAGCGGAATATATGTCGTATGAGGAGTGCGTCAAGGCGGTAAGGGCGGACTTCGACGGCTTTGCGGACACCATAGTGCCCAAGCTCGGTGAAAAATACGCGCAGCGCGGACTCGCGGCGGTATGGACGATCTGGGGCCTGACGTGCGTAGCCGACGGCGAAACGGTGTACCGGCGCCGCATGATACGCATGATACGGTCGTCCTTCGAGGCGGCGTTTTCGTGGCAGCACGGAATGCACGCGGTATTTTTCTCGTCTTACGACTTAAAGCTCGCGTGGGAGCTGCTCCTGTCTTGCTTTGACTCGCAGGATAGCACGGGCCGCATTGCCGACTCGCTTACATACAGCGGTCCGGGCGAAACGATGAAGCCACCCGTGCAGGGGCTCGCGTACCTCTGGCTTGCGGAACACTGCGACATTTCCGCGCTCCCGCGGGAGGAGATGAAATTTCTGTGGAACGGGATGGAGCGTTGGACGCGTTTCCACCTCGATTACCGCGATCTGGACTCGGACGGCATCTTTGAAAATCAAAACGCCGGCGAGACGGGCTGGGAGGCCGCGTCCTACTTCAGCCTCGGGTTCCCGCTCGCGAGTCCCGACGTAAACGCGTATCTGGCGCTGCAAATGGAAGCTCTCGCGGAGCTCGGCAGACGCATAGGCAAGGATGAGGCGATATGCTCGTACTGGGAAGCCATGTCGAAGGATACCATAAAAAAGATAATCGACATGTTCTGGATCGACGACGGATGGACAGCCGTCAATATCCTCACAAAAGAGCGCGCGGGTTCCACGAGCGCGGTTCCGAGCTGCACTCTGGTGTTGGGCAGACGACTTCCGCAGGAGATAATCGACAAGACCGTATCGCACATCTTCGATGAACCCGGCTTCAACACGCAATTCGGCGTGGCCTCGGAGAACCAGAACAGCCCCCACTTTAATAACAACTGGTGCGGCGGGAGCATCGACACGCCGGTCGAAGCGCTGCTTATCATCGGACTCGAAAACTGCGGCCTGCACGGACGGGCGCAGGAGGTGGCGCGCGAGTACCTCGGCGTCCTGCTCAAAAACAGGCTGATGCACATCCACGACTCAAAAACGGGAGCTCCCGTCGACGGCAGTATCAGATTTTTCACGGAGGAGACGTTGTTCAACTCCGGCTGGACCTCGGGCTGCTATATATTCTGCGCCGACATAGCGAAATAAGTCCGGCGAAATTACGTCAAACAGCTTCGCTTTCCGGCGGCTCGTTTTCAATGAGGCCGTAGCCGCCGTCGCGGCGCTTGTATACGACGCTGAACGCGTCGGCCCTGTCCTGATTTTTGAATACGAAAAATTCGTGGTCGAGGAGGTTCATCTGAAGGATGGCCTCCTCGGGCGTCATGGGTTTGAACGGGAACGATTTTGTGCGCACGATGTTGAATTCGGACTCGTCGTCTTCGGGGATATAGTTCACCGCGGGCTTGACGTCGCGCGCGAAGGCGCCCGCGCGCAGGCGCTTTTCGAGACGCGTCTTATGCTTGCGTATCTGGCGCTCTATCGCGGCCACCGCCGAGTCGATCGTAGCGTGCATATCGCTCGTAGCTTCGCGGACGCGATAGTATATGCCGTTGTTTTTCAGCGTGAGCTCGGCGATGTGGCGTTCGCGCTCTACCGTAAATAGCACGGAGGCCTCGGACTCCTTTTTGAAAAAGCGGTCGAGCTTTCCGATTTTTTTCTCGGCGTAGCCCCGCAGTTCGTCGGATATTTGCACTTTCTTTTCCGTGATCGTGAATTTCATTTATTCCACCCCGTTTATTATTTACCGGACGCTGTGCGCCCGCGTATTTGCTTACGCTTATATCATGCAGTGCGCGTGCCGCGTCGCGTGGCACCCCACGTTGACGACGCAGGGCAGGCCCGCGATGTGCGTCGGGTACGTTTCGATGCTCACCGCGACCGACGTAAAATCGCCCCCGAAGCCCTGCGGCCCTATGCCGAGCGAATTGATTTTCGCGAGGATACGGCGTTCGGCGTCCGCGTAGAACCGGTCGGCGCCGTGCCTGTCCGGCGGGCGCAGCAGCGCCCGTTTAGCGAGCAGCGCCGCCATTTCCACCGTCCCGCCCAGTCCCACGCCTATCACGGTCGGAGGGCACGGGTTCGAGCCGGCGGAGCGCACGGTCTCCACCACAAACTCCTCCACGGCGTCAATGCCGTCTGTTGGCAGAAACATACGCATGGCGCTCATATTCTCGCTGCCGAAGCCCTTTGGGGCGACGTCAAGCTCAATACTCTCGCCGGCTATCAGTCGGGTATGCAGTACGGCCGGGGTATTGTCGCCCGTGTTTACGCGCCTGAACGGATCCGCGACGACGGATTTGCGAAGGCGGCCGTTCTCATATCCGCGCCTGACCCCCTCGTTGACGGCGTCCTCGAACAGGCCGCCCGTTATGTGTACGTCCTGCCCGATCCCGGCAAAGACCACGGCCATCCCCGTATCCTGACATATCGGCAGGCCGCTCTCGGCTGCGAATTTGAAGTTATCGACAATATCGCACAGCGCCGACGCCCCCACCGGCGACGATTCCGCCTCCGACGCGCACTCAAGCAGTATGCCCAGCGCAGGCGGCAAAACCGTAGCGGCAACGACACAAAGCCGCTCCACCGCACTCGTTATCTCATCACACGTGACATTCCGCATAGCCATCGCCCCCCTTGCAAAAGCCGTAAAGCTGTGTACCGCAATGATTTTACCATTTGGAGTATAGGTTTGCAAGGATTATTTGAAGAAATTTGCTAAGGCGAATTTTGTCGAAAAAACGCTTGCATTATCTCCCAACCTATGCTAAAATCCTCTCATGAGGCCGCAAAACAGGCCGCAGCGGTCGTGACAGTGTGACAGCACCGACACGACGTGTGTAGGGAACACCTTCATAAGCAGACGCCTACAAACACGGGAAAACCCCGCCGCCACAGCATTAACAGTATAGGCGATATGAGCATCGTTTTCAAGCTGTTTTTCCGTGGACACCGCGAGGGCCTCGTGCAATACGCCGATTACAAGCCGCACGGCAGCGCTCCGACTCGTATGGAGCGCCCCACCACGACCCGGCAATTGCAGTAATTTTTGGCGCGTAGGTGATTCGGGCAAGAGCCCGGTTCCCCTGCGCGCCTTTTTGCGCGGCCTCGTGAAATGAATGTTTGTGGGAGGATAAAAGATGTATAGGATGAAACGATTTACCGCACTGTTGCTTGCTGTGATTACCACAGCATTGCTCTTGGCGGGCTGTGGCGTACCGCAAGACGACTACGACTCTTTGGTTTCGCAAAAGGACGGGCTACAAGCGGAGTATTCCGCGCTCAAAGCGGAACACGATGCGCTAGTCGCTGATACCGCTGACTGGCTAGCAATGTCGGACGACGAGAAAGCCGCCGCCACCTTGCAAGCGGAAATGGACAGGATCGCGGCGGAAGAAGCCGCGAAAATCGCAGCGGAAGAACAGGCGGCGGCAGAACAAGCGGCACAAGTTGCGGCGGATGAACAGGCAAAAAGAGAAGCTGCGGAAGCTAGGAGGAAGGCTGCCGAAGCGGAGCGAGATTCTGTTACGCTTTTTGATCTGTTACTTGAGCCGGAAAAATACGAGGGAAAATTTGTTCGCGTTACGAGTACGCTTGACATTATATCTAACGACACGAGCTACAAAATTTTCTATACATGGCTATATACGAAGGAAGCCGGTAGCGATAGTAACTTCTATATGTATGTTTCATATGCTGAATTACCTGATTGGAAAACGTGGGGGACGGTGTCCTCAGATCAGCACATTAAGGTTTCTGGAACATTTTCAGATCGCACGATACAGGCAACAGAAATCACCCTCGCGGATTAAACGATGTAGCGACAATGAAGATGGTACAGAAATGGTTTTGAGAGATTTTTTGAAAGTGTAAATGAAGCACCCCGCAGCAAAGGCTGCGGGGTATCAACCGCAGATTACGAGAATTGCGTAGCAGAGCTACGGGGAGTTAACTCGGAGAGATTAAAAGGAGTGTTTTTATGGCGGGAAAAATTTGTCCCCGGTGCGACAAGCCTCAATTCTATAAAACTGTCGGTGAAAATCGCAAATGTACAAATTGCGGTTACGAGATGATCGTACCACCAAACAAAAATAAAGGCGGGCGCGGTAACAAATGTTCTAATTGCAACCATTTTACAGTCTTTAATCAAAAATGCACAAATTGCGGCACAAGATATATTGATACGAAAGGGAAATAATTATGGCACGGAAAATAAGAAGCGATATTACTGTAGGCGCTCTTGAGAAAAAACTTGGTGTTCCAGACGGCTCGTTTCGTCATGAGGGCGGGCGCGATATGCGTTCGGACAAGCAACTCGGCACGCTTCGTAAAGAGGCGGAAAAAGTGAAGAAAACAGAAAAGAAATGATACAAGGAGGATAGACATGTCAAAATCCAAAGTAGAGATGTCCGACGAGCAGAAGAAAAAATGCCATAAAATAATACATACGGCAACTGTAGCCTCCGGCGCTGCCGGTGCGATTCCGATACCGTTATCAGACACAATACCAATTAGCGCCGCTCAAATCACGATGATTATAGCGCTAGGCAAGGTGTTTGATTTTGAAATTGGAAAGTCCGCAGTAAAATCAATTATAGGCGTTGGATTGGCTTCACAAGCAGGCCGTGCGATAGTTTCGTCTGTGCTTAAGATTATTCCGGGGGTAGGCTCTGTGGTCGGTGCCGCAACGGCAGTAGCAATAACAGAAGCTCTCGGGTGGCTTGTAGCGGACGACTTTTATCGAATGAGCATTGGACAAGCACCGGAAAACATTGCCGAGGCTGCGAGCGATATCAGAGGACACTTTTCACAGCTCAAGAAATAGTCAAATCAAATGTTGCCGATGGACACGGGCGATCATCATAGGTCGCCCGTGTCTGTCTAATTAGGTCGATGGTCTCCCCGCCCACAATCGTGAATCACCTGCTGCGCAGGGGCGCGACAGGTGTAGCGGTAGTGAACTCGTGGGTGACAGGCGGATTTTTGACCTTTATCCGTTCCGCGAAGACGGATATTTAGCGTGCATATAGAAAAAATAGCCGAAAATTTGACAACCATATTAAGGTGTGCTAAAATCTAGTTGCAATTATGAAGAATGTCCGCATATTTAGCGGACAACACGAAGTCGAGATACCCTAATCTACGAGGAGGGGTCTCGGCTTTTTTGTATTGCTTCAGATTGCCTCAGTGCGGCAAATATTACAGCCGCGCGGCGAGCCCAAAACGGGCAGAAAGGAATGGTCACATAGTAAGAAACAGCAAAAATATATCAAGCGGGACATGAACAAGAACGGGATAGTACATGTATCGGTCGCAACGGGCGACTTAGTGGTGAATGTGACGATAGCGAGAAAAACTCAAGACGGCAAAAGCGGTATCAATCTCAGCAACCCAATATCGCCTCTTGTGGGTGACGACAAAGACACACCGAAAACATCGCGCACATACCGTTTGACCGACGAGCTTATAAAGGCTTTGCGGCGTAAGGCGTATAGGGACAAATCTCTGGATATGTCTAGGTATGTCAGGGCAGCACTTCGGATTTATCTCAAAGATGACATTGAAGCATTGAGAAATGGAGAGAAATTGCTGTAACGGATCGACAAAGATCGCTTATTGATGCTTCCGCAGCGTAAGGCAATTGAGCAAGCAAAAACAGCCGCTGCCAAGCGGTGGCGGCTGTTTTTGGCAATAGGTGCGGGGGGAGTGTCGCACGTCTACACCTTACGTCTGTGCCGCCCTCCCGCGGGTGCGTCCCCTGTCATTCGGGAAATTGCCGGTCGTCTTGACCGGTGCGCAAGATAGCTTTTATCTGTTCCAGAGTGTAACCCTCTTCTATAAGTGCAAGCATACGCGCTTGCTCCTCCTTGTGACCCTCCTTGTGGCCCTCTTGCTGCCCGTTGAGCCACGCCGCCTTTAGCATCCCCGCTTCGCTGATGCGCGCTTTCGCGGCCATGCGGAGCTCTTCCATTACCTCCGGGTCGGCTAGGGCGCGGTGCAGTTGAATCTGATATTGCTCAAAGCCCGGATTCTTAGTTGCGAAACGTGTGAGCCTTGGTTCCATCTCAATAACCTCCTGCGGTATGAGCACTCGACCATGTTGCGCTCGAACATGAATTCGTCGTCGTACATCTGGAACTCGATGAGCCACAGCTCGTTATCGACAGTTCTGCACACGACGTCCACGCGGGTGCCACGGAAGTTAGCGAGCTTGTGGTAGTCCTGCGTCCGTACGCTGATCACTTTGCCGAGCCGTTTGCCGTACTCGCCCAGCACGTCCTTGACGAGGTGCTCAGCCGCCAGACCGGCGGACTTGACGTCGGTGAACATCGCCGCCACCACTATATCGTTCAGCGGCGATACCTTGATGGGTTTGGCTGTCTTACGTGTCGCGTTTCCTTTGGGCTTCGGCATTACCGTTCCTCCGTTGATGCTCAATCGTATAAATATATTGTATTATATAGCGTCGGATTTTGCAAGCATTTTTCCGCTGCCTCCCATTCTTGCGGCCTTTTGGCGTGCCTTCCATGATAGCGTGATTCCAAAGTGTTATTGCCAGCATGATAACTTGTTCGTACTCTTCGAACATTTGCATACTCATGATGACCATACCGCAAAGACATTAAAAAGCTATATTTTCGGCACATAATTCACAACTAATTTCCGGGTAAACCGCAAAAATGTCACACAAACGATTGACAAACGTGAATCATAGTGGTACACTATATTCAAGGTGGTGACCATGAATGAAATTTTTATCTATTCGCGAGCTTCGTTCGTCCACGTCGCAATTGAAAGAAATGTTGTCGGGCAACGATAAAGTCGTCCTTACAACGAACGGTAAACCTACTGCGCTGATGATAGGTGTTGACGAGAACTCTTTTGAAGATTTGCTTAATGATTTGCGTTCGGCAAGAGTCAGGCGGTCAATCAAACAAATGCGGGAGCACTCGGAGAGATTATGCCTAGATGAGATGACGCTTGACGATATCAACGCCGAAATAAGCGCCGTCAGGAGCGCGCAAGCGTGACGCGACTCGTCGTCCTCGACACAAACGTACTTGTGTCCGCTCTCATATCGTCCAAAACTTATAACTCCGGTGATGTTAAATGTCAATACAGATGTTAAAATATAATTTTTCGTTACTGTTCACACATCTCTGGATGTGTCCGGGCATATCAGGGCGGCGCGCCGCGATTTTGATTGTAATTACCCGTCGTATCGGCTATAAGAATATTCGCGGAGTCCAAATCGTCCTCGGCAAATTCAAACCAGTGCAGCGGCGGGCAGCCAAATCCGCGTCATGCCGGATGTACACGCCGGAATGGGCTGCACCATAGGTCTGACTATGACGATCACCGATAAAATCGTTCCGAGCCTTGTGGGTGTGGACATCGGCTGCGGTATGGAAACAGTGCTGCTCAAGGATAAGCGCCTGGAGCTCGACCGGATTGACAAGACGGTGCATCAGTATA
>JAISBX010000014.1 GCA_031265965.1 Oscillospiraceae bacterium
CTGGGAGCTTCACTATGCCAGTGCGCGGCGACGGGCCGATACAGGGTTTCAATTGGCCTTGGGGCAAAAAGAAGCAAACAGCCGCCGACGGCCCTACTGATCTTACGCAAAATCTTAACGGGGACAAGTGGGCGTATCGCAACGACGCCGAATATCAGGCGTTTTGCAAGGCGGTGAAAGACCATCAAAGCGGCGAGGGCGGGACGACGGAAGAGGACATAGGGCTCCTCGCGTCATCGTATATGACAAAACGCGCTGCGGAAACGCCCGCAGGCGGCAAGCCGAAGCATCAGGGGCGCATGGCGAACATGCAGGCGGTCATGACAAAAATCGCCGCTGCCACATATGAAAAGTTTCAAGCCGCCGTAGAGAAGCAGGGCATGGACCCAAGCCCCGAAAACGAAAACACGGCGCTAAAGCTGGCGTCCGACTATATGTTGCGGAGCACGGACACATTTGCCGCAGGGGGCGAGGTTCCCGACGAGGTGAGAAAAAAGACAAAAGCGGCGGAAACATATATTTTGGCATGCACAATGGCAAAGGACGGCGGCGCCGCCGAAAATATTGATGCCATACAGCAGAAAGGCTCAGCATTTATAACTGACAATCGCATTGGGCTCGATATGAGCAATCAAACGAATGTTGACAATCAGACAAAAGCAAAAGGCAGATGGGAGACAGGACTCGGACGGTTGCAGGCCGCTGCTGCGGGTGAGAAAGTCAATGGTCGACAAATAAGTCCGGGATTGCAAGCTGTTGTAGCGGGTACACTCGGAAATCAACTAGATACTAACGGAATTATCGTTCGTACCGGCAGTGGTGTGATGTCATCTGCCGATACTTCTTTGAACCGCAAAACCGGCAGCCAAATACAAACGCTCAATGTTTCCACAAACAAAGGGGGTGCATTAAACCGCCGGGAGTTGTCATACGACGATACCACTGCGGCAGGAGCGCTTCATGAGATGACGCACATTGCCAACGGACAGATTTACGGGAACCCTCTTTCTCTATCAGTACCTTTCAAAGCAGGTGAAACTGATTTTTCGGGTTATGCTGAAGGCGACGAACGAATAGATGCCATGACCAGTGCTTTGAATGACGATGGGGAATATCTGTCTGAGGTCAAGCGAAGAGAGTCAATGCTTCAAGGGCTGACGCGGTATGAGAAAGCGCGAGGCGATGGAAAAATCGGTTCTTCCGGCGCTCTCATACCGAACGATTCCTTACAGTATGCCGGGTCAGCCGGTCTCGGAATAACTCAAACTCTATCAGCCAAAACATTTCAAGCGAATCAAGACATAGACGCTATGAAGACAACAGAGGCGCAACCCGCCTGTCCACACTTAGGCAAAGCGCAGAAAAACAGTGATTGGGTAAAAGCTTTCGCGGGATTAAATACTGCTATCGGCGACGCAACACAGACGGATGCCGGAACCCGGGGAGATATGAGTTCGCTGTTGGAATATGACTCAAAACTCACCGATACGTATTATCTGATGGAGACAACGGGCAATTTCGACGAGAAAAATCCGTCACACAGGCGGCTGAAAGCTATGGTTATGGACGCTTACGTCAAGAGGATGCGCCAGCAAAACACTCAACGCCGCGCATGACGATTTGGAGGGGATTCGCCGATGGCCTCACGCGAATATAAGCCGCTTCAAATACCGGAGCGCGGGAGCGGATCGCCGTCGTCTCGCGCTTCCGGCGGCGGTGCGGCGCGCGCTTTGACGGAAATTATTGCAAATTATGCGGAAGTCGATATCGGCGCGGGGCGCACCGCCGCGCCTGCGGGGCGCGCGCCGCAGGCGGTGCCGCCCGCTTCTTGGGACGAGTGCCGCGCGCGGTTCCACGCCATGCGGCAGATCGCGGACATGTTCTCGCGGGATTATCATGGGCACTCCTTTATATTCTGCGACCAGGCGGCGTTCATGTGCGATTTTGAGGACGACTACGCCGAGTACGCCCCGTTTACGGGCAGCGTCCCATGCTACGAGTACATGGGCCACAGGCAGCTTCGGACATATTTCACGTGGCGGGCGCGCGTCAGGCGGGGACAGGTGGCGAACGTGTCGCCGGGGTATGCTTTTGTCTATGTCTACGAATTGCTGAACAACATTGGGATCGAGGATCCCGTAGAGGGATTCGGCAAGCTCGTGGGATTTTGGAACGCGTTTCGGCAATACGACCCCGCTCTGGACGGATATATGCCGCGCTGGCTCAAGGATTACTATGTCTATTACGGGCTGCCCGACACGTTTCAATCGCTCGTGGTCCAATATGGACTCGTGAAACACTACCCGGAAGTGTTCGTGTACGATTCCGATGAGACGGCGTTTAACGTCTACTCGGATATCTCAAGGTACGACGCCCGAAAATCGCGATTTTTCGAGGGCGACAACGCCCGCCATATGACAGACGGCTTCCTGTTTGTCATAGAGCGGTTCCGCGAGCTGTGCGCAGCAGCCGGCAAGTGCTTTGAGGATCTAGTATACTCCGTGTCCGCAGGCAAGCGATGGCGTACGCTGTTTGGCGATGCGCTGTTTTATCCCTCCCGGGATCAGCAGGACAGAAAGGTCGTCATATCGAAACGGGAGTGGTACTGCTTCCGCAAGGACCATTGGATGCGCAGCAGCACCATGCCGTCAAGCTCCGGCAGGGATCTCGTCACATATATGATGAGGTCGACGGAATCTGCGCTCCGCATCGCGGTCAGGTATACGTACAATATCAAGGCAAAGGTGTGGCACTATCCGGCTGAGCTGAAAAGAATGGGGATCGACGTCGATGCCACAATACTGGAGGCTGTCGCGGAGTATTTCGCAATTATAAACAGAAAGACCATTACAGTGGACGACGCCAGCCTCAACAAAATACGCAAGGAGGCGGCCGACACGCGCGACAAGCTGCTCGTCCCCGACGACGGCGCGGCGCCGGATGCGTATGCGGATGATCCCCCGCCGGACACAAAAACGTCTCTTCCTCCCGCTGCCGCCGCCGCGCCGGACGCGCGCGACGTGTGGGCGGAGCTGTTCGCGTCGTTCACGTCCGCCGAAAAAGACGCGCTCGCGTCCGCGCTGCGCGGCGGTGACATCAAAGAAGCGGCGGCCGCCGCCGGCGTCATGCCGGAGGTGCTCGCCGACGGGATCAACCAAAAGGCCATGGACGCTCTGGGGGACGTCATACTGGAATTCGACGGTGCCGCCTCGGTGTACGAGGATTACGCGGAAAGCTTGATAAAAATGATGGAGACGGTGAAGCCATAATGGAAAACACAGCGCCTCGGCGCATAGCGAGCATTATAATAAACGCGCTCAAGGGCGGCGTAGTCCCGCGGGTGGGGCTAGAGTACGTCACCGTTGGGCGCGCGAGGGAGATCGCCGCGCTGCTGCACGATATAGACATAATAGCCGACGGAGGCGCGACGTTCCGCTTTATAGTGGGCAGGTACGGCAGCGGAAAGAGCTTCCTCATACAGACTATACGCAACTACGCGGCGGCGCGCGGGTTTGTGGTGGCCGACGCCGATCTGTCGCCTGAGAGGCGGTTCTCCGGTACGAAGGGCCAAGGGCTTGCGACGTACAAGGAGCTTGTGCGCAATATGTCCACAAAGTCCAAGCCGGACGGCGGCGCCCTGCCGCTCATACTCGAGCGGTGGATATCGGGCGTAATGTCGCAGGCCGCCGTTCAATTCCCGCAGGGCGGCGCGCAGTTCGATTCCGAGGTGTCAAGGCGGATATATTCCGTCGTCTCCGAGCTTGAGGGCATGGTGAACGGCTTCGAGTTCGCGAAAGCGGTCATCGCCTACTGGCAGGCGTACAGGTCCGACGACCAGACGGCAAAGTCCAACGCGCTAAAGTGGTTCCGGGGCGAGTACACGTCGCGGCGCGAGGCGCGCGAGGAGCTCGGCATAAACTTCGTCGTCACGGACGAGACGTGGTACGACTTCCTCAAGATATTCGCGGCGTTCATGGTAGGCGCCGGGTACCGCGGGCTCATCATAATGGTGGACGAGCTAGTGAACATCTTCAAAATTTCCCACTCCGTGACGCGGCAGAACAACTACGAGAAGCTGCTCACGATGTACAACGACACGCTCCAGGGCAAGGCGAGCCACATTGGCTTTCTCATGGGCTGCACACCGCAGTGCGTGGAGGACAAGTACCGCGGCCTGTTCAGTTACGAGGCCCTCCGCTCCCGCCTCTCCGAGGGCCACTTCTCCGCCGAGGGTATGCGCGACCTGTCGGCGCCGATAATCAGGCTTGAGATGCTCACGCAGGAGGAGATGTACGTGCTGGTAGAGAAGCTGCGCGACATACACGCGGGCCTATACGATTACGCCCCGTCCCTAGGGCGCGACGAGCTCATATATTTCCTAGAGGCCGAATACAACCGCGTAGGCGCCGACACGCACATAACGCCGCGCGAGATCATCCGCGATTTTATAGAGATAGCCGGCATCCTGCACCAAAACCCCGAGACAAACGTCGCCGAAATATTGGGCAGCAACAGCTTCCA
>JAISBX010000080.1 GCA_031265965.1 Oscillospiraceae bacterium
CTATTCCGCAGACCCGGAATTCTCCCCCGCCGCACCCCTGCTTTGGGACACTTTGAAAAGAGACATTTTGATCCGATAATTTGCACCCCTTTACGAGACATTTTGAAAAGTTATTGACAAAGCGGTTGTCTTATTGCACGATATGTGATAGCGTACGAGTATAACAAATTGACGGAGGGACAAACATTATGCAGATCATCACATCTCCCGGCGCGCCGGCCGCGATCGGGCCTTACTCGCAGGCCATGCTTGCGGGCGGGCTGATTTTCGCCTCGGGGCAGATACCGCTTGCTCCGGATACGGGCGAGATCGCGGGGGCGGACATCCGGGAGCAGACGGAGCAGGTCATACGCAACATCTCGGCCGTGCTGTCGCAGGCGGGCGCGGGACTCGAGGACGTTGTGAAGACGACGTGCTTTCTCAGCGACATAGGCGACTTCGCCGCGTTCAACGAGGTCTACGCGAAGTATTTCACGGGCAAGCCCGCGCGGTCGTGCGTGGCGGTAAAGGCGCTTCCCCGGAACGCCTTAGTGGAAATCGAAGTCGTCGCGGAGGCGCGTTAGCGGGCGGTCGGGAACGTTATCCTCACGCTCGTGCCCTCGCCCTCGCGGCTGTCGAGCTTGATCGCCGCGCCGTGAAGCTGCGCGGCGTGCTTTACTATGGATAGACCCAGCCCTGTGCCGGCGGCGAGCTCGCGTCCGCCGTCCGTGCGGTAGAAGCGCTCGAACACGCGCTCGCGCTCCTCCGGCGCTATGCCGTGACCAGTGTCCAATACGGTGAGTACGGCGCCGCCGCCGTCGCCGCGGACGTCTATGTCCACTGTTCCGCCGTCCGCGTTGTACTTTATCGCGTTGTCGATGAGATTGCTCACCATCTCGTCGAGCACGCGGCGCGAGCCGGTCAGCCGGACGCGGTCGCCGCGCACCGTTACGGCGATAGCACGGTCGCGCGCGCGCTGCTCGAAGCGCGAGACGACGTCCGCGACGAGCGAGTACAGCTCGACGCTGTCACGCAGGAATTCGGCGCCGCCCTCGTCCAGCCGGGAGATCAGCATTATATCCTCGACAAGCGCTATCAGTCTTTGCGCCTCCGTGTATATCTTGCCGGCGAATTCGCGCGTGTCCTCCGGGCGCGCCACGCCGTTTTCCAGTATTTCCGCGTAACCGGAGATCACCGTTATCGGAGTCTTCAGTTCGTGAGACACGTTTGCCGAGAACTCGCGCCTTATGCGCTCCCTGTCCTCGCGCTCCGTCACGTCGAGCAGCGTGATCACCGCGCCCCTGACGTCCTGCCCCTCCCCTACCGGATTCGCGTACATCTGAACGACGCCCTCGCCCGCCCTGAGCGTGACCTCGGCGCCCTTGCCGGACAGCGCGTCCGCCACGAGGCGGCGAAACGGGCCGTCCCGCCTTATCGTCAGCGCGCCGCCGTTTTCCGGGAAATGGCCGGAAATACGCAAAAGCGCCGCCGCCGCCCTGTTGTGCGAGAGCACGCGCGCGTCGCTGTCTATGACTATGAGCCCCTCGCGCATATTCTCGGTTATCGCGGAGAATTCCGCCTGTTTTTCGCGTATGCTCTCTATCTGCGCGGCGATTTCACTGTTTTGCTCGCGGATACGCGTGAGCAGCGGCGAGAGCTCCTCGTATATCACGTTTTCCTCCGGAGCTTCCAGATCCAGCGCGTTTATCGGCCTCACGAGCCGCCGCGTGACGCGCGCGCTCACCGCCGCCGACACGGCAATTACGGCCGTCACTATGCACAAAATGATCGCCGTGAGCCCAGGCAGGGCGGCCAGAGCGCTGCCCGACGTGCCGGCCACGCGCAGCACCGAGCCGTCGCTCAGCCTGACCGCGCAGTAATATGTGATCTCTCTCAGCGTGTCGGAAAACCGCGTGATCTCTCCGAAGCCGTCCGAGATCGCGTCGGCGATCTCCGGCCTGTCGAGGTGATTGCCCAGCCCGTCCGCGCCTCTCAGCGTGTCGTACAGCACGTCCCCGCCGGGCGAGACGAGCGTAACGCGCGGCTTTGTCATATCGCGCGGCAGGCCGCTCAAATATTCTTCCCCAATGCTCTCCACAGCCCTCGCTATGTAATCCGCCTCTGCCCGCAGCTCCTGTCTCATCCTCTCGGCGAAGCCCCTGTAGACGTAGGCGTGTATGAGCGCCGCCGTCAGGATAACGGATATTCCCGCCAGCACGCAGGAAAATATCAGTATCGCCCTTCTCATTCCGGCCCGCCTATTTTGTAGCCGACTCCACGCACAGTCCTGATCAGCGCCCCGCACGGGCCCAGCTTTGTGCGAAGTGTTAGAATATGCGTATCTACGGTCCTCGTCTCGCCCTCGTACGCGTACCCCCAGACCTCGGACAGCAGCCTGTCACGCGTCAGAACGGTACCGGCGTTCTTCAAAAGGCATAGTAGCAGATCGAACTCCTTGAGCGTGAGCGCCACATCCTCTCCGAATACCGTGACGCTGTGGTGCGGAACGCTCGCGAAAAGGCCTCCGGCGCTGTACTGCTCCCGCTCCTTCACGTCCTCTGAGCGTCTGAGCAGGTTCCTGACCCGCGCTACGAGCTCCATCATGCCAAACGGCTTTGACATATAGTCGTCCGCCCCCGTCTCGAACCCGAGCACCTTGTCGTACTCCGTACCGCGCGCGGTCAGCATCATGACGGGCAGTCTCTCCGTCTCGGGGCGCGATCGCAGGCGCTTGAGTATTGTCAGCCCGTCGTCTCCCGGAAGCATTATATCGAGGATCGCCAATTCGGGACGCTCCTCGCGAACGGCCTCCAGAAAATCGCGCCCGTTTGAAAAGCCGCGGATCTCAAGCCCCGTGCTGCGCAGCGTGTACATTACGAGCTCGCGTATGCTATCTTCATCCTCAACTATGTATATCAAGCATCTGTCCCCCGCATCCTCATCCGTATCACGCGTCCCGCGCGCCTGTAAGAGAGTATATGACCCATTCGGCTATGTTCGCGGCATGGTCGCCTATGCGCTCTAAGTATTTTATTATCATTAGCAGATCGAGGCAGCGCGCCGCGCCGGCGGCGTCGGCGGATATCAGGTCTATCAGCTCGCCTCTTATCTCCGAGAACAGGCCGTCCACGACGTCGTCGTACGCTATGACGGCGCGGGCGGCTTCTATGTCGCTGCCGACGAAAGAGTCCACGCTGTCCGTGAGCATCTTCGCGGCGGCTTTCGCCATATCCGCTATGTGTCCGTCGCGCGCGGCGGCGGCGCCGGAGACGCGCAGGGCCAGCTCCGCTATGTCGAGCGCTTGGTCGCCTATGCGCTCCATGTCGCCTATCATGCGCTGCGCGGCGGT
>JAISBX010000034.1 GCA_031265965.1 Oscillospiraceae bacterium
GGCAGAGACGGTATAGTCACGGGGCAGCGCATACTGCCTATAGCGCGCGTCGGGCTGTATATTCCGGGCGGCACGGCGGGCTATCCGTCGTCCGCGCTGATGAACTGCATCCCGGCGAAGATAGCGGGCGTGGGCGAGATAGTAATGGCGACGCCGCCGGGCCCGGACGGCGGGATAAAAAACCCCTATATAATCGCGGCGGCGCGCGTCGCGGGCGTCGACAGGGTGTTCAAAATGGGCGGCGCGCAGGCCATAGCGGCGCTCGCCTACGGGACCGAGACGGTACCTGCCGCCGACAAGATAGTGGGGCCCGGCAACGCGTACGTCGCCGAGGCGAAGCGGCAGGTATACGGCAAGGTGGGCATAGACATGATAGCAGGGCCGAGCGAGATCCTCGTCGTGGCGGACGCCGCGTGCGACGCCGCCACAGTGGCGGCCGATATGCTCTCTCAGGCGGAGCACGACGCGCTGGCGAGCGCCATCCTCATAACGGTGAGCCCGGCGCTGGCGGACGCTGTAAGCGCCGAGCTGGAGCGGCAGATAGAAGCCCTGCCGCGCGCCGATATAGCGCGCGCGTCCATCGACGGGCGCGGCAAGATAATAATCGTGGACTCCATAGAGCACGCCATCGCCGTCTCGAACGCCCTGGCGCCGGAACACCTTGAGTTATGCGTGGATAACCCATTCGATTATCTGAGTCTCGTTGAAAACGCGGGCTCGGTCTTTCTCGGAAAAAACTGCCCGGAGGCGGTGGGCGACTACTACGCGGGGCCGAACCACACGCTGCCGACGTCCGGCACAGCGCGCTTTTACAGCCCGCTCTCCGTCGACGACTTCATAAAGAAGTCCTCGTTCACCTACTACTCACGCCGCGCCCTGTCGGACGACGCGGACGACATAATGCGCTTCGCCCGGACAGAGGGCCTCGACGCCCACGCGCGCTCCGTCAAACAGAGGATGTTGGACGGAGCTTCCCCCTGACGTATCGCGCCAAATCGCATCTATCCTTGTCCTCTAATCCGTGCTCGCCCGCCAGCGATTCCAGATGGTGTGTGAACTCGTGGAGCAACAGTTTCTTCAGTCTCGCTTTCATCGTTCCGCTCCCTATGTTTGGATATACATTGCACAGCGAGCCGTAGTATATGACAATGTACCGCCCCATATGGTCGTGACAATACTCACCCAACACATAGAGTTCTCCGGATACGTCTGCTGCATGATGCTTAGTCTCCGGCAGCAGGTTTACGCCCCCGTTGAGTTCCGTATAGAAATCCGGCGGTATCTCGCTTGCCGCCTCGTCAAGAAGCTCGCCTATATCGTCAATCGTGTACAACTGATATCTCCTATCGTCTACACCGGAATATACTCCTTGAGCTTATCGAACACCTCTTCTATGTCTATCGGCGTGCCGATGTGGTCGTTCATGCCGGCATCAAGGCATTTTTCCACATCCTCGCGAAAGACGTTGGCGGTCATCGCGACGATGGGCACCGTCTTTGCTCCGGGGGCGTCGAGCGCCCTGATTTGGCGCGTGGCCTCGCAGCCGTCCATCTCCGGCATCTGCATATCCATGAGGATCATGTCGTACCCGCCGGCGTTATTTACGAATTTCTCCACTGCCTCTATGCCGTTTTCCGCGCAGTCGAGCGTGAGCCCCGTCGGCTCAAGCAGCGCGATTAGAATCTCGCGGTTTATCTCCACATCCTCCGCGAACAGGACGTGTTTTCCCTTAAACGCGCCCTCCATGCTTTGGCCGTCTGTGTCCGCCGGATCGTCGCGCCCGCGCATACCGAGGCATTCGCTTATTATATCCGCGATGGGCGACGGGAACAGAGGCTTTGGTAGGAAGCTGTATACGCCCGCCTCCTTGGCGCTCGCCTCCATATTGTCCCACTCCGCGCTGGAGATCATCACGATAACGAAATGCTCCGTGCAGCGCCGGGATATAATGCGGGACAGCTCTATGCCGTCCATATCCGGCATCTTCCAATCTATAAAATATATGTCGTACCCGCCGCGCTCGTCTATCATAGACAGCGCCTCCCTGCCGCCGGACGCGGCGTCGCACTTGAATCCGATCCGCTTGGCGATATCAAGGAAATACTCGAGAACATCCGGCGAGTCGTCCACGACGAGCGCGCGCAGGTTGTCAAGCGACACGCCCGGCGCGAGGAGTCCCCTGCGCGCCCCCGGCGCGGCTTTCGCGACGCCGAGTCTCACCGTGAACGTGAAGACGGAGCCCTTTCCCGGCTCTGATTCCGCACATATGGCGCCGTCCATCATCTCCACTATATTCTTTGAGATCGCGAGTCCCAGCCCCGTGCCTCCGAATCTGCGCGAAATGCCGGAATCGGCCTGCTCGAACGACGTGAACAGCCGCAGCTTCTGCTCCTCGCTTATGCCAATTCCCGTGTCCGCCACGGATATGCGCACGGCGCACGCCTCTCCCTCACGCTCGACAAGCCCCGTATTCAGCTTTATGGCGCCGCCCTCCTGCGTGAACTTCACGGCGTTCGAGAGCAGATTCGCGACGACCTGCGCCAGCCTCTGGTCGTCACCGAAGAGTTGATCGGGTATATTCTCGTCTATGCGCACGGAAAATTCCTGCCCCTTTTCCTCCACGCGGAAATTCACGACGTTTACGACCTTCGCGAGCATTTTCTCAAACGAGAACTCGCAGGGCGAGAGCTCGAATTTCCCCGCCTCGATCTTCGATATGTCGAGGATGTCGTTTATGACGCCGAGCAGGTGCGTGGAGGCGTCCTCGATCTTGCCGAAGCAATAGTCCTTGCGGTCTACGTCGCTTGAGCCGCGGCCAATGGCCGTCATTCCGATTATCGCGTTCATAGGCGTGCGCATCTCGTGGCTCATATTCGATAAAAACGTGCTCTTCGCCGCGGATGCCTCCTCCGCCGCAAAGCGCGCGTCCTCCGCCCGCTCCTGCGCTCGGCGTATGTCCGTTATGTTGTGCATCATCATAACGGAGGACACTATCTCGCCCGAAAACGAGTGCATCGGCGTGACGCGCGCGGCAAGCACGCGCAGCTCGCCTCCCACGGGAACGCTGCACTCAAACTCCACGGAGTCCCTGAGCGCGACTGAGCGCTCATACGCCTCCGTAACTTGATCGGCTAAAGCCATGTCCGTGTATGTCTCAAACACCTCGCGCAGCGTTTTGTTGTTAAGGGCGTCGAAGTGATCCACGCCCATGCGCTCGAGGAACACCTTGGAACAGTAGGCGAACCGCCCGTTTATGTCGAGCAGTATTATAATATCGGGGACATTGTCGAGCAGCAGGGACATATACTGCTCCTGCTTCTCCCTCTCGGCGGAACGCACAGCCGATACCGCCGCAAGCGAGGCCGACACGACCTTGTCCCGGTCTATCCTCGACTGCAACCTTGCCATCTGACGGCGGAGCTTCGCTATCTCGGCGTCCCGCTCTTTTATTTGATTTATGTAGTCGTCTTCCGTCATTTTTTTATCAGGCCTCCATTAAACGCGCATCCGCCTCAGCCGAGCGTCATTGCCGTGTACGTCAGGTTGTGGAACCGGTTCACAAGCCGTCCGCCGGCGCCGGGTACGGGGCATATCTCCCCGCCGCTGTACATGAACAGATACGGAACGCGCGCGCGCAGCCGCTCCGCCGTTTTCCGCATCTCATCCTCCGACTGCGCCCCGAGCGTAAGGCAGCGCGATAGGCAGGGGATGATAAAAGCAATCGACGCGCCGTCCTTCTCCAAATCCGCGGTAAGCGTTGTGAGCGCGTCCTCCGCCGTGCTCATAACGCTGTCGTAGTCCACGTCGGCGAACGCGATCTCCGCGCCGACGGGCACGGGTCCGCCGACGAGCATACCCTTATCCGTGTTCGCGTACATCGAATACGCCGTGGGCCGCGTGCCGTCCTTGTAATCGACAAGTATCGGCAGAGACGCTGTCGCGCCTCCCTCTACCGTCACGACTCCGATACTAAAGAGATAATCCTGAACGGAGGCGTCGTTTATCTTTTGAAGCAAATATCCGTCTGACTGCGTTATGATGGCGCCCCTTTTTGTAATGTTACTGTCTGAGATCGCCCTCGTGTAAAACCTGGGCTTAGCGTCTCCGCTGACGAGTATGAGCGACAGCAGCATACGCTCCACGTACCCATTATATGCAACACGCGCGTCCTCATATACGATCCCGGTGTTTGAAAGCGTCCCGAATATCGGCACGCCGCCGCTTTCATCGTCAAGCGCTATCGTATACCGGTTCCCGGAGATGTCGCGCGTTATCGGCCCGAACGCGAGTATGAGGGAAGGTTCCCCGCCCAGCCGGGACAGCGCGTCGCGGTAGCAGGCGCGCGACGCCTCCTCGGCGTTCTCGTACGTGAGTTTTTCCGAAACGGCTGCGGAGAATTTTAGGTCGTCGCTTGAAAGCACGGCGACGGATATCTGCTCAAAACCGAACCCGCTCTGCGTCCCCCCGCTGAGCACGGTGCAGCCCACCGTGTCGAACGGGAGCGCGCCCGCGATAGCCTCAAGCACGCCCGATTCATGCGCGTCTTGATAGAACGTAATGATGCCGACGCTGTTTTTCAACAGCGCGCCGAGCTCGAGCTGCGACAAAATTTCCGCCGCCGCCGCCTTTGGATCGTCAAGCTCCTGCGTAAACGCCGTTTGCGCCTTTAGCATAATTCACTGTCCCCCTATATTTATAA
>JAISBX010000042.1 GCA_031265965.1 Oscillospiraceae bacterium
CGCGCCGCGTCGGCGCCCGCTGATACGCGCGGCGGGGCGATGGTGTGCGACGTCACGGGGCTGCGCTCCGGAGACGGCGCGCGTACGCTCGCGCGCGGGATAAAAGCGGAGTGCGCGGCGCGAGGCTACACGGGCGTCGTGCTGGATTGCGGCGGCGAGCCGGACGACGCGTTCACGCAGCTTGCGGGTCTGGCGGCCGGCGCAACGGCGGAGCGCGGCGTGCGCGTCTTTTGCCCGTAGGGCGCCGCGGCCCGCGTCAAGGGCGCTGTGGCGCTCATACCCACGGCGATGTCCGGCGGAGTCCTAGCCGACCGCATAACCGAAGCCGTTGGGCGCTTCGGAGGAGACGGCGTTGCGCTTGAAATCGACATGGTGAGCGAGGACTTCACGCTGCCGGCGCCGCGCGGAGAGGGCCGCCGCGTAACGGCTGACGAACTGACGAGCCTCGCCGTCCGCTATTGCCGCAAGGCACACTTCTCAGACGAGCTGTGCTGCGGCTACTTCACATACCGCGAGGGCGCCTCGCGCCACGTCGTACTGTACGACGACCTCTTCAGCGTAAGGGCGAAACTGTCCCTTGCCGCCGGCCTCGGCGTCGTCACGGCGTTCCTCTTCTACCCACAAGCCGCGCCGTTCGCGAGCCGCCTGTGACGCTTTTGATTATATCAGAGTGCCCGCCGGACTTCAACCGTCCGTCACGTTATCCGCAGCGGCTCTACCGACATGCAGCGGCCGCGGAGGACGAAATTTGTAATTTTTTGTTGTCTGTGTTAGAATGGCGGGGAATCAAAGCAGGTTCTGATGTGAAAGGGATGGTTATGGTTATGCGGCGGAGAGATTTATTGGTGAAAAAGAGGTTCATTTGCGTCGTGCTGGCGGTCGCGATCGTTGCGGCGGCTGCCGGGACGGCTTCGGCGGCGGGGAGCATGTCGCGGTTCGCGGTCGTACGCAGGTACGGCGACGGTATATTCGAGGATGTATCGGGCGGGGCGTGGTACGCGGAGTATGTGAAAACGGCCTATGAATTGGGGCTCGTGGACGGGAAGGAGACGGACAGGTTCGATCCCGACGGTTATCTCACGATAGCGGAGTCCGTAAAGCTGGCCGTTGTCATATACAGGACGTATAATACCGACACGGACGCGCTGGGCGCCGGGGACACGTGGTATGAGCCGTACATGGATTACGCGCGCGGGCACGATATCGCGGGCGCCGAGCACCCGTTCCCGGAAGCTCGCGCCACACGCGCCGATTTTGCCGTGATTTTGGCGTCCGCGCTGCCCGAGGAGGCGCTGACGCCCATAAACAGGGTGGACGACGGCGGAATACCGGACGTCGCCGAGGGATACAGCTACGGGCGCGCGGTCTACACGCTGTACCGCGCCGGCGTTCTGACAGGCGGGGCGGACGGCTCATACTATCCCGGACGGAGCATAAGGCGCTCCGAGGCGGCCACGCTCGTGTCCCGCATGGTACAGCCGGACAGCAGAGCCGAGTTCTCGTTTCTGGCTGCGCTGGACGCCGAGGCGCTGTACGCGAAGTGCGCGCCCGCCGTATTCTTCATCGAGGTGTTCGACGTAAACGACACGCTCGTGAAAACCGGCAGCGGATTCTTTATAGACGAGAGTGGGATAGCGGCGACAAACTACCACGTGGTATCCGGCGGCTCTTCCGCGAAAATAACTATGTCGGACGGTGAGACGTATGACGTCGCCGGCATATACGATCACGACAGGGAGCGCGACATTGCGCTCATGGAAATCAAGGGCGACGGCTTCCCGGCGCTTGAGCTGGGGAGGTCTGAAAATGTGAAGACAGGCGACCCCATTTATACCATAGGAAGCCCGCTCGGTCTGGACGGCTCGATATCGAAGGGAATAGTGTCAAACGCGCTGCGAAGCGTGGAGGAGGGCGAGTACATACAGATAGACGCTTCCATCTCGCCGGGAAGCAGCGGCGGGGCGCTCATCGATGCGTACGGGCGCGCCATAGGCGTGACGAACGGGACGTATCAGGGCGGCCAGAACCTGAATTTCGCCGTGCCGATAGACGCGCTGGCGGCACTCAAGAGGGAGGAGTCGGCGCCGCTCGGCTCGCTTCTGCCCGACACCTCATATTACGACGGCTTCTTTCCGACGCCGGACTTCGGCGCGTACGCCGGGATCCCGCTGAGCTCGCAGGAATCCGACGAGGAAGCCACATATTTCCTCTACGCGCGCGACTCGCTCCCCGATGATATCGACGCGGTGCTCGACGGTTACGGGGAGCTTCTTGAGCAAAATTTCTTCACCTATATCGGTTACTTTTCAAGCGAGGACGGGAGATCGCAGGCGTACATAAACAACGTCTACGGGATATTCGCGATATACGGCCCCGAGACGATAGAGAACCGCGAATATATCGTGGTGACTGTGTTGAAACTGGTGTAGCCGCCCGTCAACGGCGGCCTCCGCCGCCACCACCGTGACCGCCGCCGCCGGAGTGTCCGCCTCCTCCTCCGCCAAAGCCACCGAAGCCTCCGCCGCTTGAGCGGCCGCCGCCCCCGCCGAAGCCACCGAAGCCTCCGCCGGAGGAACGACCTCCGCCGCTGCCGCCGGAGCGGCCGCCTCCGCCAAAGCCTCCAAAGCCGCTCCCGCCGCTAGGGCCGCGGGGCGGACGAGGGCCGGGTCCTCTTGGGCCGGGGCCGCGGGGACCGGGACCTCTTGGGCCGGGGCGATGATGGTCGTGGTACCACACGCGGTGCGGGCGGTGTCCGCCCCACATGTACCAGAAATGATAGGGCGGGGGAGGCATCCCCATGTGCGTGTAATAGGAGTGGTAGCGGCGCCTGTCGGACGTCGCGGACGATATGATAATTACGACGACTATGACTCCGATTATTAACGCGAGCCTGAAAAATCCGGCCAGAGCGCCGAACACGACCGCGAAAAAGCCGCGGCCGTTTGAATTGCCTCTGTCGGGCACGGTGTTATATCCGGGGTCGTATGCCCCTCCCGGCGACGGTTCCGATCGGCCGTCGTCCGCCGCAGGGTCTACGCTATAGTAGTCAGCGTACCATGTGAACAGCGGCCCGAGCATCTTGGTTACGGCGCCGTCGAAGTCCCCGGCCTCAAAATCTTCCCAGAAGTATCTGTCGAAATAGCTGTCGATCATGCTCTCGGTGAACACGCCGGTGATGCCCGAGCCGACCGTGAGCCACGCCTTGTTCTCCTTTGTAGCGAGCAGGAGCAGCATCCCGTTGTTATATTCCGCCGAGCCGACGCCCCAGTCGTTGAACAGCGTCATGGCGTACTCGTCCGAATACATACCATCGAGGTACTCGACGGTTACGACGACTATCTGCGCGCCGTTGCACAGCGTCTCAAGCCCGTTTGTCTCATGGCTGTTTGAGTCTATGATATTGTCTATCGTATCCTTCTTGAGTACGCCCGCGTAGTCGGCGACATAGAAATCTTCGCTCGCGTCGACCACCGCGAGGGCGGGCGTGAGCGATATGGCGGCTAGTGCGGCCATTAAAATTAAAGCGATGAGCTTTTTCACGGTATTATCATCTCCCCGTCGATTATTTGAAATTGCCAGCGACCGTCAACACCTGTCCCGTAGTCGTCTGCAGGCGTCATTGCGCCGACACCGTTCCGGAACCACACGCCGCGCCCGCCGATGAACCACATCGGGAACGCGTGGGTGAGTGACCTCAAACGCTCCGTCTTCTCGCTCAGCTCGGAGGCTTGTTGCATGGCGAAAGAAAACGCGGAGTTAGCATTGCCTATGTAGTCGTCCGCCGCGACCTGCTCGCTCATTGAGAGCCCCGCGTCCGCGAGCTCGTCATACAGCAGCGCGGTGAAGCCGTACATCACGATAAATTCTTGGTACCGGTCTATGATCGGCTTCGGCGTCGGGTCTCCACGGGTGTTATAGTCCGCATCAAGCGACCGATCGCGCGCTTCGCGCAACTGCGTGCGCAGCGTGTCCGCGTCGCCGCCGTGGTAGTTGGGCGCCACTGTCAGCAGCCCCAGCGCGCTGTTCTGGCACTCCAGTATCTGGCCGTACAGCGGCGGGGCGGTGTATCCGTCGTCTTTGTTGTATATGCCGTTGTAGAACATGCTCTCGACCTTGGCGAACTCACGCGAAAAGCTCATGCGCACGCCGACGGGCGTGAATATGAGTACCGCCAAAATCAACGCCGCGACCGCGGTCTTCCTGCTTTTCAAGACGTCCAGCCGCTTCACTTGGCGAACTCCAGCAGTTTTTGTTTCAGCTCGCCCTCGATGCGCCCGAGCTCGAGCTCCGCCTCGCGGCGCTTCTGCGAGCCCTCGGACTGTATGGCGCGCACCTCCTCGAGCGTCTCTATCAACGTGCGGTTAGTGGACACTAGCGTCTCAATATCCACTATGCCGCGCTCCGACTCCTTTGCTATCTCCACTGTTCCCGTCTTCAGCTTTTCGGCGTTTTTGCGCAGCAGCTCGTTCGTCATGTTCGTGACGTCGCGCTGCGCCTGCATGGCCTGCTGCGAGTGGTGCATACCCAGAGCGAGCACCATCTGGCTCTTCCAGAGCGGTATCGTGTTGACTATGGACGTCTGTATTTTTTCGACCATCAGGCTGTCGTTATTTTGGATCAGGCGGATCTGGGGCGCCATCTGGATGGAGATCATGCGCGTGAGCTCGAGGTCGTACAGCTTTTTCTCAAAGCGCTCAAGCATGTTAGCGTAGTCGTTCACGGCCTGCGCGTCCTCCGGCAGTCCCGATTGCGCGGCTTTGGCCTGAAGTTCCGGCAGCGTTGTGGCCCGGCACTCCTCCAGCCGCTCCTTGCCCGCGAGGATGTACATCGTCAGCTCCTTGAAATACGCCTGATTGAGGTCGTACATCTTGTCGAGCATGGCGGCGTCCTTGAGCAGAGTGATCTGGTGTTTTTCGAGCAGCTCGCTGATTTTGTCCACGTTGACCTCGGCCTTGTCGTACTCGGCCTTTAGCGTGGCTATCTGGTTCTGTACCTTTCTCTTGATACCAAAAATTCCCTTTTTCTCGTTATCCGCCGACCCGAGCCCCTTGAGTTCGACCACAAGGCTAGAGAGCATCTCGCCGACCTCGCCCATATCCTTTGAGCGCACGCTGCCGAGAGTGGACGAGGAGAAGTCCGCGATGTTCTTCTGCGAGGCGGCGCCGTAGGTGAGTATCGCGTTTGTGTCGGTTATATCGATCTTTTTCGCAAATTCGCGTACCTGCGCCTGTTCCGGTTCGCTGAGCTGGCTCATGTCGAGCTTCACGGCGTTCGCGTCGCGTTTTGCCTGTTCCTCCGCCGGAAGCGCGGCTGCGGCCGCCGGCGCGGCGGGAGCGGTGACTGCGTCCAAGGAAAGGCTTGGCGTGTACTGTTGTGTGTTGTCCGGCATCTTTAATATCCACTCGCTTTCTTAATGTATTTCAAAGTCCCCGCTTGTCAAACCCTCGCGTTTTAATATGGTCTCAAGCACCTTTATGTCCGTCTCTATGTCTATGACCTGATTGGCGAACAGCGCGTCATACTGTTTTTTGTAGCTGCCGATGATCGTATCGAGCACGTTGACGGCGCTGCTTTTCGCGGCCTCCACGCCCTCGCCGCCCGCGCCCGACGTCTCCAGTTGCGTGTACGCTTTGAGTATCTTCAGCGTCTCGGGTATAAAAACATCGGCAAACCTGCGTATCTGCGCGTAATCGGCGGGGTCCTCGATGACGTC
>JAISBX010000083.1 GCA_031265965.1 Oscillospiraceae bacterium
TCCGGGGGCGAGCAGCGGCAGTCCGCCCCCGGCCGATACGGCCGTGGTATAGGTCTTGTTTATAAACACCGACGGCTCCTCGAACACGCGGTCGTAGGCGGGCGCGCCCGCTATCAGTACCGCGGGCCGCGCCGCGCCCCCTCCCGGCGCCGCATCAGCGGCAAAGTGCGCGTATTCCTCCGCGAGCTCGGGATCCAGCGGAACCAGCGCGAGCGCGCCGCGCCGCCTGACGTCCTCGGCGCGGCTCTTACGTATCACAAAATGCTCCGTACCCTGCGCCGGATTGACGCCCTCCCGCGCGGTCAGCAGGATTTTTTTGATGGTACCGCCCCCTTAATATACGTTGACAAATAAGTATATGCGCGCGCCGTATCAAGATTTTCGGGCGCGCGCAATTTTCCTATTGACACGCCCCAAAACAACGTGTATACTGCTATCTGTAAATTCTTATAAGATATATAGGATATTAACAGAGGGGGCATCCACATGTCAAGGGCTTATTCGGGGATACGCGAGCAGAGGCCGTATACGTACAACGATCTGGGCGGGGAGAGCGTGCGTATCGCGGAGGATTTTGAGGGGCGGAAGCTGTGCGGGGCCGACCGCACGTTCAGTCAGGGCTTGCAGTGTCAGCAGATAAACAGCATATCCGCCGTGTTGTCGCTGGAGGAGTCGGCGTTTATCGTACACTCGCCGCAGGGCTGCTCGGGGTGCGTGAGCATGGGCGCGGACGGCTACCGGGTGGGGCAGGCGCACAGGGGCGTGAAGCTCATAAAGAGCCCGCGCGTCATTGTGACGAACCTCGACCAGAACGACGTCATCATGGGGGGAGAGGCGAAGCTGCGCAGCGCCGTCGAGCTCGCCGTCCGGCGCTACAGCCCCAAGATGATATTCATATTCACATCTTGCGCGTCGGGCATCATAGGCGACGACGTGGACGCCATCGCGGCGGATATGCAGCGGGGCGTGGACGCCGCGCTCGTGCCCATCCACTGCGACGGATTTAAGTCGAAAATCTGCGCGTCGGGCTTCGACGCCGCGTTTATCGCCATACAGAAGCATCTCCTCCCGCGAGAGCCGCGCGAGACGGAGCCGGGGCTCGTGAATTTGTTCGCGCCGACGTCTATCAGCTATAAGGACCAACTGGAGATAGAGCGTATGCTCGGCCTGCTGGGCGCAAGGGTCAACTATATCCCGTTCTACTCGTCGCTGGAGAAGATACGCGCGATAACGGGCGCGCAGGTCTCAACGTCGATATGCAAGGTGTTCGCCGACGAGTTTATGAAAGAGCTCGAATCGTCCTACGGCATACCGTACGCGCACACCGTCATGCCGATTGGCGTGCGCAATACGGACAAGTGGTTCCTCGGTATCGCGGAGCTGATGGGCAAGGGCGGCATAGCGCGCGAATACATCGACGGCGAGCACAAACGCGTCCTGCCGCGGCTGGAGGACATACGCAGGCGCCTGCGCGGAAAGCGCGTGTTCATCTGCGGGGGAACGGGGCGCTCGTTCGCCGCCGCCGCGCTCATAGACGATTTCGGCATGGAGCTCGTCGGTCTCGAGACGCCGACATATGACCTCGACGCGCAGCTCGACGTCGAGTATCTGAACGGCATACATAAAAACTTTGTGGTAGACGTCGCTAACATGCAGCCGTTCGAGCAGGTGAACCTCGTAAACAGCCTCAAGCCGGATCTGTTTATCGGCGTGCCCTCGTGGTCGGCGCGCTTGGGCGTGCCCACGACGCACGTACTCGACCCGAAACGCGCCACGATGGGCTACGACGGGATACTGTATCTCGGCGGCAAGATAGCCGATCAGTTGGAAAACCCCGGCTTCAACCGCAAGCTCGCGCCATACGCGCGCCTGCCGTACAAGAAGTCGTGGTACGGATCCGATCCGTTCAAATTCATCAAATCGTAATGGTTGGAGGTATCAGATAATATGTCCGTTGTAACAGAAAGCCCGCGCGGCACCTGCGTTCTGGGCGGGGTGAACAATGTGCTCAGCGCGCTGAGCCGCGTGTGTCCTATATATCACTCCGGGCCGGGCTGCTGTATGCAGACCTCGGCGGGAGAGGCGGGCCAGTCCGGGCTGCGCGCTCCGTTTTTCCTGTCCGGCGTATCGACGCCGTGTACGAATATGCTCGAACGCGAGGTCGTCTTCGGGGGCGAGGATAAGCTGCGCGGCGAGATCGACGGCGCGCTGGAGATAATCGACGCGGACGCGTATTTCGTGCTCACGGGATGCACGGCGGGGATCATCGGCGACGATATCGCCAGCGTGACGCAGGAGTACCGCGGCCGCGGCTTGCCCGTGTACCCCGTCACGACGCCCGGCTTTGCCGGCGACAGCCTGCTCGGATATGAGACCGCCTTTCAGACGTTTCTCGACCACATAGTGGCGCCCGCGGGCGCACGCGACGGCTCGCTCGTCAACCTGCTCGGCATCGTGCCGTATCACGACCCGCAGTGGTCCGGCACTCTCGAGGAGCTCTCGCGCGTATTCCGGCGCCTCGGGCTGCGCGTGAACACCTTCTTCACGGAGGATCAGGGCATAGCCGAGCTCCGCGCCTCCTCGTCCGCGGCGCTCAACATCATAATAAGCCCGTGGTTGCTCAAAAACGCGGCGGAGACGTATAAGGAGCGGTTCGGCGTCCCGTATCTGCGCTTCCCCTCGCTGCCCGTCGGCGCCGCCGCGACGTCCTCGCTCGTGCGCCAGACAGGGGACGCGCTGGGGCTGGACGGGGCGCTCGTGGAGCGCGTCATATACGAGGAGGAGAAGTACGTATACAATTACTACGAGAGCATAATCGGCGCGCTGAGCTGGAAGCGCTTTGCCGTCGTGGGGGACGCCTCGCTGGCCGTCGGCGTCACGCGGTTCCTCGCCAACGACTACAGCTTCACGCCGGTCGTCACAATAGTCACGGATCCCATGTACCGCGACGCGGACCGCGAGAGGATCGCGCGGGAGACGACCTCGCTCGAATACGCAAAAGCGCCGGACGTATTTTTCCTGTCCGACCACTACGAGATAAGGGAGAAGCTGCGCGAGTACGACGGCATAACGCTGATCGTCGGCAGCTCGCTGGAACAGGAGATCGCCCTGGAGCTCGGAATACAATGCCACGTCATGGCCTTCCCCGTCTCCGACAGGCTGTTTCTCAACAGGACGTACTGCGGCTACCGCGGCAGCCTGACGCTCGTGGAGGATCTGTTCAACAACTTATAAGAGGAGGCTATGGCGGATGCGTCGGTATATGCTAAAGCGCGTCGCGGTCAGTGTGTTTATCTTCTTCGTGCTGACGTTTTTTGTGTTTCTGCTGTCGAACCTTGCGCCCGGCTCGCCCGTGCAGCAGTACATATCACCTGACTTTTCCGAGGCGGATATCCGGCGCATGGAGGAGTATCTCGGACTGGATCAGCCCATATATCTGCGCTATTTCACATGGCTCGCGCGTATGCTTGCGGGCGATCTGGGAAACTCCTACAGGGCGAAGGCCCCCGTGACGGGGCTGATAAGAGACTCGCTGGGGCCGACGGCCCTGCTGGCGGCGTTATCAATAGCTTCGGCGATCGCCGTGGCCGTGCCCTTGGGCGCGCTTTCCGCCATTAAGCCGTATTCCGTGTGGGATCACGTCTCTTCGGCGATAGCGAGCGTCGGCTCGGCCGTGCCGCGATTTTTCGTGGGGCTGGCGGCGATCTATGTCTTTTCCGTTAAGCTCGAGGCGCTGCCGGCGGGCGGTCTTTACAGCTCCTCCGGGCCGGGCGGCGCGGGAGACAGGGCGCTCCATTTTATATTGCCGACGTTTGTCGTCTCGTTTGGGCTCGTCGGAGTGTTCATAAGGCAGACGCGCAGCAGTATGCTGGAGGTGTTCAACGAGGAATACGTAAAGATGGCGCGCGCGAAGGGGCTCCCGGAGCTCCGTGTGATATTCGGCTTCGTCCTGCGAAACGCGATGATCCCGATAGTCACAACGCTCGGCCTTGCCGTTCCGGCCCTGCTCTCCGGCACGGTCGTTGCGGAGCAGCTTTTCAGCCTGCCGGGTATAGGGAAGCTGCTGATGCAAGCCGTGACGGCGAGGGACTACCCCGTGATCATGGGCGTCGCCATGTTCCTCTCCGTTGTGGTGCTCGTTATAAATCTGCTGCTGGACATAGTGTACGGGCTGCTGGATCCGCGCATACGTCTGGCGAAAACCTGAAACGGAGGGACGCGTGATGATACGGCGCTTTTTGAAGGAAAGAACGGCGTTCATAAGCTGCCTCGTGTTGGCTGCGGAGATACTGCTCGCGCTGCTCCTGCCGCTGGTTTTAGACCTCGACCCGTACACCTCTACCGGCGGGCAATTCAGCGCCGGGCCCGCGCCGGGGCACGTCTTCGGCTTCGACGAGCTCGGCCGCGATATCTTCGCGCGCGTCGTCTGCGGAGGGCGCGTATCGCTCGCGGTCGCGTTTTTATCCACATGCCTCAGTATCGCGCTCGGGGTGCCGCTGGGGCTGCTCGCCGGGTATTTCGGCGGGATATGGGAAACGCTGGTCATGCGCTTTTCCGACGTCTTCATGGCGTTCCCATCCATGGTCCTCATTCTGATATTCGTCTCCGTCGTCGGACAGTCGACCGCCGTGCTCATAGTCATTATGGGCGGGCTCTCTTGGCCGGCCTTCGCGAGGCTCCTGCACGGGCGCATACTGTCGATCCGCGAGGAGGAGTACATCGAATCGGCGCGCGCCGTGGGCACGGGCGATCTTGTGATAATCGCGAAATATATCCTGCCCAACGCGATAGCGCCCGTGCTGGTGCAGGCGTCCTTCGCGTTCTCGGGCAGTATGTCCATGGAGGCGGGGCTCAGCTTTCTGGGCGTGGGGATACGTCCGCCCACCCCGTCGTGGGGAAACATACTGTTCAGCGCGCAGTCCATATCCGTGCTGGCGCATAAACCGTGGATATGGCTGCCCCCCGGGCTCTTGTTCCTCCTGACCGTTTTTGCCGTGACCTTCATAGGCGACGGGCTGCGCCGGGTCTTTGACCCGAAATCAGGACGATAGACAGGTGAGCGATATGCCGCTGCTCGATGTAAAAAATTTGTCGGTGGACTTACGGCTGAAGGACGGTCCCGCACGCGTGGTGGACGCTCTGTCATTCTCCTTGGACGCGCGTGAAACGCTGGGGCTCGTGGGCGAGTCCGGGTGCGGCAAAAGCATGACCTCGCTCGCGCTCATGCGCCTTATACCGCCGAACGTGGGAGAGCTCGCCCGGGGCTCCTCCGTCGTCTTTGACGGGCGCGAGCTGACGTCGCTGCCGCGCTCCGAGATGCGGAAGCTGCGCGGCGCGGACATGTCCCTTATATTGCAGGACTCAATGACGGTGCTGAACCCCGTGACCACCATAAAAAAGCAGATGACCGAGACGCTGCGCGCGCATATGCGCGTCAGCCGCCGGGAAGCCGTGCGTATTTCCGTCGATATGCTGGGCAAGATGGGCATCCCCTCGCCAGAGGCGCGGATACGCGAATTCCCGCACGAGTTTTCCGGGGGCATGAAGCAGCGGATAAGCATCGCCATGTCGCTGCTGTGCGGCCCGCGTGTGATCATAGCGGACGAACCCACGACCGCGCTGGACGTCACCATTCAGGCGCAGATACTCGACCTGCTGAAACGTCTGCGCGAGACGATGGACACCGCGATAATAATCATTTCGCACGACCTCGGCGTCGTCGCCAATATGGCGGACAACATCCTCGTCATGTACGCCGGGCAGTGCGTGGAGTACGGGCGCGCTTCTGAGCTCTTCAAAAGGCCGATGCACCCGTATACCTCCGGGCTCCTCGCGAGTATTCCGAGGCTTGACTACGAGGTGAAAACGCTCCCTGTCATCCCCGGCTCCGTTCTCGCCGTCGGGGCGGACGTCCCGGGGTGCAGATTCTATCCCAGATGTCCCTACGCGTCGGTCAAGTGCGCTTCGTCGCCGCCGCGGCTCATAGAGCGCTACGGCCGCAGCGTGCGCTGTTGGACATACGAGGAATAGTGTGAAAGTGTGAAAGGGAGTGGCCTAATGTCCCAACCCGAGCTCATGGAGATACGCGGCTTAAAAAAACACTTTGCGGTGAACCGGCTCGGACGGCGCGGCGTCGTCCGGGCGGTGGACGGCGTCAGTCTCACTATCGGCCGCGGCGTGACGCTGGGACTCGTCGGCGAATCGGGCTGCGGCAAATCCACGCTCGGCCGCCTCCTTCTCCGCCTGATACAGCCGACGGGCGGCGAGGTGCTGTTAAACGGCGAGAACCTCCTGCTGTACAACAAGGAGCAGATGAGAAACGCCCGGCGGAGCGTACAGATGATATTTCAAAATCCGTACGCCTCGCTGAATCCGCGTATGAGGATACTCGACGCCGTGAAGGCGCCGCTCGATGTGTTCCGCGAGGGCAGCGACGCGGACCGGCTCGAACGCGTGCGCGAGATATTCGCGCTCGTCGGGCTTGACGAGGCGCATCTCCGCCGTTTCCCGCACGAATTCTCGGGCGGGCAGCGGCAGAGGATAGCAATAGCACGCGCTCTGGTGCTGAGCCCCGAGCTCATAATATGCGACGAGCCCGTGTCCGCGCTGGACGTCTCGGTTCGCGCACAGGTACTCAACCTGATGAGCGACATTCAGGAAAAGCTCAGGGTGTCCTACCTGTTCATCTCGCACGATTTGGGCGTCGTTCACCATATCAGCGCCAGCGTCGCCGTGATGTATCTGGGCAAAATAGTGGAGCTCGCGCCCAAGCGCGACCTGTACGACAATCCTCTGCACCCGTACACGAGGGCGCTGCTCTCGGCGGTATTGCAGCCGTGGGCCGCGGCTGAGAGGGAGTGCGTCGTCCTCGGCGGCGAGGCGCCCAGCCCGCTGAACGTCCCGTCGGGCTGCCGTTTCCGCACACGATGTCCCGACGTCTGCGAGCGGTGCGCAAAGGAAGAACCCGAGCTGCGCGATGTGGGCGGAGGCCATCTCGCCGCGTGTCTGCGCTTGAGCGCGGGCGCCGGAGCGTATGAGCGCGTGACGCCTGACGAGGACTTCTACATTTAGTGCAACGAATTTGGTATAATGGAAGGAAATGATTATGATCATGTATGTAAACAAACTGAAAAACGGCCGTAAATTTACTCATAAATTTCTCATCCTTGCGCTCGGCGCGCTGACGCTCCTGTCCGCTTGCACGTCGTCCAGCGACATAGCTCCGTCGTCGCCGTCCGTATCCGCGCCGCCGGCGGCCTCCGGGGACAAGACCGTTGTGATCTCCCTCGCCTCCGCTTGGGACAATCTGAATGTATTTGACTACGGCAACGACTACGCGATGTATGTTAAATCGCAGATATTCGACAAGCTGGTGGTCCTCGACAGGAGCGGCGCCGCTAAGCCCAGACTGCTGTCGTCGTGGGAGATATCCGCCGACGGACTGACGGTGACGGGGCGGGTGGACGAGAACGCCGTCTGGCATGACGGAACGCCCGTCACGGCGGACGATATCGTGTTCACATATTCGCTGTTTACAAACCCGGCGGTGACCACCACCGCGCGCACCTCGCTCATAAGCGGCACTGACAGCGAAGGTCTTCTTATAGAAGGCGAGACTCTCGGCGTGTACGCCGTTGACAGCAAGACGGTTGAATTTAAGGTGAAGCAGCGCACTCAGGAGATATTATTCTTCAGTGACGCCGACAAGTTCTACATAGTGCCAAAGCACCTGCTGGAGCCGTCAGCTCCCGCGACTATAATAGACGATCCGTTTTTCGGCAGCCCTGTCGGCTCCGGGCCGTTCACGTTTGAGTCGCAGATCATCGGGACGCAGGCCGTCCTGCGGGCGAACGGCGACTATTTCAAAGGCGCGCCGCGCTTCGACAGGCTGATGATACGCGTCATAAGCAATAATAACGTCCTCTCGGGGCTGCTCAGCGGCGAGGTGGACGTCACGGGCGGCACGGGCATATCCGCGCTGCCGTATTCGGACTTCCTTCTGGCGGAGGCCGACGACCGGCTTACAACAAAGTCGCTTCCGCATCTCGGCGCGCAGCTCATCATCGTGAACACCGCTTCTCCTGCGCTGTCGGACGCGCGCGTCCGGCGCGCCGTGGAGTACGCGATAAACAAGCAGAGCATTGTGGATAACCTCTACGGCGGCGAGGCGACGGCGCTCTACTCGCCGATAATCCCCGGCAGCGCGTATTTCAACGGCGCGCTCGTGAAAAACGAATACGACCCCGAGCGGGCGCGGGCGCTGCTCGACGAGGCCGGGTTCGACTACGGCACCGTGATCAAGGTATATGTTCCGGCGGGCGTTACTGAGCGCGAACAGGCGGCGGTGCTGTTCCAGCAGGATCTCGCGGCGGTCGGCGTCCGGACGGACATCAACGTGCTTGAATTCGCGGCGGTCGCGGCGGCGCTCAGTGAAGACGGCTTCGATCTCTGCTTTATGGGTTATACTCCAACCGTCGCGCCGAACGCTTACAAGGTCTGGTTCGGGCCGGGCAACACCTCCGCTCTGGAGGACCCCGCTATCTTCGACGCCTACGGGCGTGCCGAGGCCGCCGGGACGGACGATGAGGCAAAACGGTATTACAACGAGGCGCAGCAGCTCATAGAGGACCAGCTCCCTCTCATATTCTTATATAGCGCGAATAACCTTCTGGCGCACAGCCAGAGGATAGGCAACATTGATTTCGACAACTACTTAATAACGGACAATATATACGACTGGACCGTGGATTAGCGCGCCGCCCCGCTTCCGGCGGGCAAGCGCATAAGGTGCGACGAAAGGAATGGTCACAACAATGAAATTCATAGATATGCACTGCGATACGCTTGCGCTCGCCGCGTCGCGCGGGGAGACGACGATGTACGAGCTTACGAACTCTATGCTCGACGTCCGGAGGTTAAAGGCGGCCGGGGCGCTCGCACAGTTTTTCGCGGTATTCTTTCCGCCGCGCGAGGCCTTCGGACGCATGGGTATCGGCGCGGCGGACGACGCGGAATATTTTGCCCGGTGCCACAGCGTATTTACCGCCACGCTCAAGGAACACAGCGACGTAATAAAACCGGCGTATAACGCCGGAGACATCGGGGACAACGAGGCCGCCGGCGCCGTGAGCGCGCTGCTCACCTTCGAGGACGGCCGCGCGATAGACGGCAAGCTCGAAAACCTCGCGCACTACCACGACCTCGGCGTGCGCCTCATATCGCTCACGTGGAACGGCGAGAACTGCTTCGGGTGGCCAAACTCGCCCGACCCCGAACTTATGGCGCGCGGGCTGAAGCCCTTCGGCGTGGAGGCCGTGTACGAGATGAACCGGCTTGGGATGATAATAGACGTCTCGCACCTGTCAGACGGCGGTTTTTGGGACGTGAGCCGCCACAGCGAAAAGCCGTTTGTAGCGTCCCACTCAAACGCGCGCGCCCTCTCGCCCCACCGGCGCAATCTGACAGACGACATGATAAGGGCGCTCGCGGAACGCGGCGGCGTCGTCGGCGTAAACTACTATCCCTTATTCCTGAACGCGGACGCGTCGCCCTCCCCCGCCACCGCGGAGCTCGCCGCCCGCCATGTCGTACACATAATAAAAGCAGGCGGCGAGGACACGGCTGCACTCGGCAGCGACTGGGACGGCTTCAAGGAAGAAACTGAACTGGACGGCCCGCAAAAAACCGAGCTCCTTTTCGCCGCCCTGCGAAGCGCCGGCATATCCGAGCGCCTCATAGAAAAGGTCGCATGGACCAACGCCCTGCGCGTGCTCGGCGACGTGCTGGGGTAAGCGTAATTCGCGGCTAAATTTGCGATAACAGCCATTCGCGATTTCTGTTGACATAAAGTTTGTGAAAGAACATAATACTCAGGGGAAGTTTCGAAATGTACGCAGCATATTACGTCAATACAAAATAAGGATGAAAGTGTGGATCGGCCTATGGATTACGAAAAACTGAAGAAGCTCGCCGATGAGGTGGGATTTGATGACGCCGTGCGTGTATCCGGACGCCCCGTGCCGGTTCCCGGACAAGCTCGCGTACTCAATGGAGGCGTGCGGCCTGTTTGTGAGCCGCGTGTGTACGGACAACGGGCTGAAATACAACCACGGCAAGGACACGATTTGCTATACGGCGTGTTTTTTGCTCGCCTGAGAGACCGGCAGGTCACAAAATGATCCGCTCGACATAAATCATTGCGTTTTGCGGATGTACGTTGTAAAATAGGATACAGAGCAAGGCGCAAAATATTTATGGAGGTAGCGACTCGATGAAAAGGGCGTTTCGCGGGGCGGCCGCGGTTTTTGTGTTTGTGATGTTATTCGCGCTGATCTTGTCCGGCTGCGGACAGTCCCCGGAGGGAGGCGCCCGCGCGGAAACCCCGGGCTCGCCGTCAGACGGGCTCGAGTCCCCTGTCGAAACGCCGACTCCGACTCCTGAACCCAGTTTGACGCCGGAGCCGGAGCTTGATCCCGAGCAACCGCCGGAGGAGGAAGCTTCTGTCCCGCTCGTCGAGTACGACGGCATTGTGGAGCACCTGTTCTTTCACACGGCAATAGCGTATCCGGAGCTCGCGTTCGACGGCGACGCGCAGGAAAAGGGCTTTGACGATTGGATGGTCACAGTCGACGAGTACAAAAAAATACTCCAGAGCCTGTACGACAAGGGCTACATCCTTGTCAACATGAACGACGTGTGGTCTGAGTACACGGACTCAAACGGCGCGCAGGCGATGAAGCGCAACACTCTCATGATACCCGAGGGCAAAAAGCCGCTGATCCTGTCGTACGACGACATCTCATACTACTACTATATGCTGCCGGAGGGGTTCCCGTATAAGCTCATAGTCGGCTATGACGGCGAGATATACAGCTACGGGCTCGACCCCGACGGAAAAGAGGTGTTCTCGCAGGAACTCGACGCCGTGCCGATACTGGACAAATTCGTGGAGGAGCACCCGGA
>JAISBX010000107.1 GCA_031265965.1 Oscillospiraceae bacterium
TATGTAGTACGTGTTCGCTTCGACGATAGACCTATGCCGTTCGACATACGTCGGGATGTCGAATACCTCGGTGCGGCATTCCTCCCCGGAAGCGCGCGCCCAATACGGCGTGTAGTACAGATCGTCCTCACGCAGCGGACGGCAAAGCCCCGGCGCTTTTTGTATGTCTTTCACCGCGTCTAAATGCATTATATTCATTGACATATGCCGATGAAAACTGCGGTTTTCGCAAAACTCCTCCGCGAATCGGCGCGCCAGCCCCCGCTCCGCCGTCACTCCGGGAGGAACAAATCCGGCGTGCTTCAATTCGTCGGACAACAGCTTGACCGCCGCGTCGTTTTGCCTGTTGCCCGTTTCATACAGCACGATGTTAAACGGCGGCGTACAGGCCGCGACAAGCGCAATACCGCCGTTCGCGTCCTTCACGGAGCCGAGCAGCCAGTCCGATTTATCCGCTTTTTTGTTGTCTATAAAACTGATCGGCAGATTGTTCTGGACTTCATTTTCGAGCAGTATCTCAAGCGTGTCCGCAGCGAAGGCTTCCGTGTTTTCGTATAGCTCAAGTCTCATTTTTTGGCCTCTCATCGTTAGATTTGGTGTAATTTATCATAATGCCGTCTCATTGTCAACTCGCGCGGGGTGTGATATACTCCGTCTCGGAGGTGCGCGATATGACAACGAATGCTCCGCGCGAATTGGAACACCTGATCAAAACGGAACTGCTCGCAAACGGCGCGGACGTCGTCGCGTTCGGCGATTTGACTGAGCTGCCGCCCGGTGTGCGCGCGGGCTTGCCGGTCGGCGTCAGCTTCGGCATTTGTTTGCCGCGGGAGACCATCAGAGCCATTGCCGACGTTCCGACTCCCGAATACTACGGTGATTACAAGAGCACGAACGCGAAGCTGCAAGAGATCATAAAGCACGGCGAGCGGTTCATTAGCGGACTCGGATACAGCGCCATCGGGATGACGAATGAGCAAATTGCACAAGTTTCGGGCGAGAACTTCACGACGCTGCCGCTGAAAACGGTCGCAACGCGCGCGGGGTTGGGCTGGATAGGCAAGTGCGCGCTGCTCGTAACGGAGAAGTACGGCTCCGCGCTGCGGCTCGGCGGCATTTTGACCGACGCGCCGCTTCCCAGGTCCGAGCCTGTAAACGAGTCCCGCTGCGGCGCCTGCATGGCCTGCACAAGCGCGTGCCCCGCCCACGCGCCGACCGGCGCGCTCTGGCACAAGGGACTTGCCCGCGACGCGTTTTTCAACGCCGCCGCCTGCCGCAAAACCGCCTACGAGCGCGCGGTGAAATACGCGGGAGCGGAAGAGTCGATCTGCGGAAAGTGCATCGCCGTATGCCCGCACACGCGGCGGTATGTAAACGGAGCATTTTGGCTATGAGATCGTAGCGTATGAACTCCGTTAAAGCCGCCATCAACTCGTGGACGGCAAAATGGAATGATATGATCGTTGTGCCGTGGTGATGTTATTGCTCTCTTACAAATTCACCTTGCTGAGCCAGTTGATAGCTTCGTCTGCGTCGCATAGTTCCGACAGGGTCAGCACGGTCGAGGACTTCAGGTATTCGGACGCAAACGCGACGGTCTCGGCGACGCCGGTTTGAAGCGCGGCCTCGTCAAGATCGAAGTATTCGCTGTGAAGACCGGCGCCCGCGCCGAGCTCGTCGTTTTTCACGCCGAGATGCACCATCACCGACGGCCACAGGCGCGCTATGACGGAGAAGCTCTCGCTGCCCATCAGAGGCTCTCTGTCCGCGAGTATGTCCGCGCCGAGATGCCGGAGCGCGGCCGCGCGCGCGAGGTCGGCGAGTCCGTCGTGGTTTATAGTCGGAGACCCGAGCAGTATGCCGCCGGAGTCGTACTCGCAGCCGTACGTCGCAGCCACTCCCTTCAGTATTCTGTCGAACGCCGCTGCGAACTCCTCTCCGACCGCCATGCTGTAATAGCGCGCCGAGCCCCCGAACGTCAGCTCCGGAGGTATGATATTTTCTTTCTCGCCGCCGGACAGCAGTCCGACAGAAAATGAGAAGGGCTCGAACGGGGATACGAGCCGCAGTCTCAACGCGGTGAGCGCGTTGTACGCCGCCACGAAGCAGTCGACCGGATTGTTTGCCAGATCGGGACGCGAGCCGTGTCCGCCGAGCCCTCGCAGCGTCACGCGGAAGCCCGCGGCACCGGCCATGATCGGGCCGCGCGGGATATACACTTTTCCCGCGTCCAAATCCGGACGGACGTGTATCGCGTGCGCCGCCGATACGCCGATCCCGTTGTCGATAATATGGCGCAGCAGATAACGCAGGTTGCCCTTGCCCTCCTCGCCGCGTTCGAACAGCAGAACCACCCTGCCCCCGAGCACATCCTCGTTCTCCTTGAGTATTCTGGCCGCCGTCAACAGCATGGCGGTGTGCGCGTCGTGCCCGCACGCGTGCTGCACACCGTCGTTTTGCGATATGACCGTCCGCTCGCGTATGAGGTTGCGCGGGTTCTCGCGTATCGGCAGCGCGTCGATGTCCGCGCGCAGCAGGACGGAGACGTCGCCGCGGCCGATAAAGCCCAGTATACCTCCGCGTTCCACCTCGATATGCTCGACCCCGTACTCGGTGAGCTTCATCCCGATATATTCGAGCGTTTGAAACTCACGGTCGGACAACTCCGGGTTGCGGTGAAGGCGCCGCCTTATCTCGACCGTATCGTCCGCGTAGCGTCCGGCTAAAGCCATAATGTCCATGTCGATCCTCCTCGTATACCGCCTTTGACCGTCTCGCGGCGGCGTCAAGATAACAGCAGCCGCATGAGAAGCGGTATTGTGACCACCGACAGGAGAGTCGTTATAAAGACGCCTCCCGACGCCAGCCGCGCGTTGCCGCCGTACTCGAACGCCAGCATCGG
>JAISBX010000154.1 GCA_031265965.1 Oscillospiraceae bacterium
CCGTCGTGCTCTACCGAACCGCGTTTGGGCGGCGTTATTACCTCAAACGTCACCGCGTCGCCGTCCGGATCCGTCGCGGAGAACATGCCCGTGATGGGTACGGCCTTGAATGTGCCGTATTCCAGATTTTCCGCTATTGGCGGAGTGTTTTCAAAGATCCTGCCGGACTGACTGCCGGGCTGAGCGGCCGCCGGAACGGCGAGCGCCAGCGTCAGCGCCGTGACGGACACCAAAAGAGTCGTGACGGCGGCGCGCACGGCGCCTTTTTTTGTGATGTTCATGCTGCATACCCTCCAAGTGTAAAATTAACAGAGTATTTCTATTCTTAGCGCACACACGAGTAATATACCCGAACATTTTATTGACAAAATTCGTTTATTGGGGTATTATCTATCTTACTTAAATATTTTGGAAAATAATATGCACTGTAATTTTGGAGGGTTTTGAGATGGGGAACAGGATTTTTACGTCGGAGTCGGTGACGGAGGGGCATCCGGATAAGGTCTGCGATCAGATATCCGACGGGGTGCTCGACGCGATACTGCAAAACGACAAGGCGGCGCACGTGGCGTGCGAGGTCGCCGTCACCACGGGGCTCGTGCTCGTTATGGGCGAGATAACGACGTCGTCGTATGTCAATATACCGCAGGTCGCGCGCGACACGATAAAAGCGATAGGATACACTAACCCGGAGTACGGCTTCGATCACAAGGGGGCGGCCGTGCTGACGTCCATAGACGAGCAGAGCCCCGATATAGCGATGGGCGTCAACAGCGCGTTCGACGACTCCGACGACAAGGGCGCGGGCGACCAGGGCATGATGTTCGGGTTCGCCTGCGACGAGACGCCGGAGTATATGCCGGCGCCCATATCCTTCGCGCACGCGCTCACACGCCGCTTAGCGCAGGCGCGCAGGAGCGGGGAGCTCGGCTTTCTGCGCCCGGACGGCAAGTCGCAGGTGACGGTGGAGTACGACGAGGAAAACCGCATTGTAGGCGTGCCCGCCATCGTAGTATCCACGCAGCACGACCCGGATATCGCGATCGAGCAGCTTCGCGAGGCGGTGATCGAGACCGTCATAAAGCCCGTCATACCGGCGGGGCTCATAACGCGCGAAACGAAATATTTTGTAAATCCGACGGGCCGGTTCGTGATAGGCGGTCCAGTGGGTGATTCGGGGCTCACGGGGCGCAAGATAATAGTCGATACATACGGCGGATACGCCAGCCACGGAGGCGGGGCGTTCAGCGGCAAGGACCCCACAAAGGTGGACAGGAGCGGCGCCTACATGGCGCGCTATATCGCAAAGAACATCGTGGCCGCCGGCCTCGCGCGCGCGTGCCAGATAGAGATAGCCTACGCCATAGGCGTCGCGCGGCCCATATCCATTCTGGTGGATACGCGCGGCACGGGCACCGTCGACGACGGGCGAATAGCGAAGATCGTCACGGAGCTGTTTGACCTGCGCCCGTCAAAGATAATATCGAGGCTGAACCTTTTGGGCACGCGCTACCAGCCGACGGCGGCCTACGGGCATTTCGGGCGCGTCGATCTTGAACTGCCTTGGGAGGCGCTCGACGCGGCGGAGAGCATAAAAAGCTTTGTCTGAGCTGCTTACGGATGAGATGATCATCGTCGGGCGCAACGCGGTGGTCGAGGCGCTGCGGGCGGGACGCGCTATAGATAAGCTGTATATAGCGAAGGGCGGCGCGGGCGCGGCTCTGGGCTATATAGCGGCCAAGGCGCGCGAGGCCGGGGCCGTTGTAGTGGAGGCGGACGCGCGGAAGCTGGACTCCATGGGCAGGACGCAGGCGCATCAGGGCGTCGTAGCGCTGGCCGCCGTGCAGCAATACGCGCTTTTATCGGATATTCTGGAGTCGGCGTCCGCGAGCGGAGCGCCGCCGCTCGTGGTGGTGTGCGACGGGATAGCCGACCCGCACAATCTGGGCGCCATCATCAGGACGGCGGACGCCGCCGGAGCGCACGGCGTGGTAATACCCAAGCGGCGCAGCGTACCTGTTACGGCGTCGGTCGTAAAAGCGTCGGCGGGCGCGTCGGCGCATATGGCGGTAGCGCGCGTGCCGAATATCAGCGCGGCGCTCGATGAGATGAAACGGGCGGGGCTGTGGGTGTTCGCCGCGGCGCCGGACGGCGACACGCCGCTCTGGGAGGCGGATCTGGCCCGTCCGGCGGCGATAGTTATAGGCTCGGAGGGCGACGGGATAGGACGTCTCGTAGCCGAGGGCTGCGATTACAAGGTCAAAATACCGATGCTCGGCAAAATACAGTCGCTCAACGCGTCCGTCTCGGCGGCACTGATGCTGTATGAGGCGATGAGGCGGAGAGCGGCGTAGTCAGGAGGACGGCGTATGGCAAATGACAGGAGCTCCAGAGACGACGACGCGGTAATGGGCGGGATAACGCTCGAGTCGATTCTCGCCGAGTACAAGGGCGAGGCATATATCGACGGGGACAGGAAGACGCCAAGCGGTATCCTGAACGAAAAGGCCGACAAAATCGTCATGGAGGCGTCGGGGCGCATCGCGTCACAGGCAGAAATGCCGGGGGACGTAGAAACCGTCGCCGTCGCCGTTGCAGCGGACGATGAAGCTGTCGAGACGGACGACATGGACGTCGCGTTTTTTGAGCAGTATCAGTATGCGGATTCAGACCCGTCGCCGGACATAGCCAGAGAGGTCTCGGAGGCCATAGGCGACAGGGAGAGAGACAGAAAACGCCGCGGAAGGGCGGGACGCCGGGTATACGACGGAGCGCGTGACGGCGACGACGACGAAAACGACGACGGCGAAGAAGCGTTCATCGCCGAGGAACCGCAGGAGCCCGATCTGCGCGTGGCGGCCCGCCGTTTTGCCGTCGGCGACGACGTGCTGCTGCTGCGGTGGTCGGCGGTGTTCCTCATGGCGTGCGTCATGGCGTCGCTCACGCTCTTATTCGAGGCGGGCGCCAAGCTGCCGTTCGGGCTCGGCGGCGACCGGCTGACGCTGACCGGCGTGTTGATGATAATGCAGTTGATAGTAATGATAATAGGCCTGGAGCTGCTTATTAAGGGAGTGTACGGCATCGTACGCAGGACACCGGGCGTAGAGATACTCGTGCTGCTGTCGAGCGTGTCGACGCTTTGCTCCGGCATGGCGGTGCTGTTGAGGGGCGATACGCAGGCGGGCTTGCCGTACAGCGCCGTCAGCGCGTTTTCCATGGCGTTCACGCTCTTGGGCGAGAAGCTGTACCGCCGCTCATACGCGGAGACGATCAAGGCGGCGGCGTCTGTGACGGAGCCGCACATAGGGCTGACGGAGTACCGGGGCGAACTCAAGCGCGTGGTGCTCAGGCGCGCGGCCGGGACGTCGGACGGCTTCTACAACGCGCTCACGTCGCGCGACGTGTGCGAGAACGCGTACAGATATGCCGTGCCTATGTTCGTCGCGTTTTCGGTCGTTTTGGCGGTCGCCAACGTGCTTGTGCACGGGCAGCCGCAGTATCTTTTGCACGCCCTGTCCGCGCCGCTCGCGGCGGCGGCCGCGTTTTCCGCGAATCTCGCGTTTTCCGCGCCGTTTTCGCTCATATCGAAGCGCGTGCGCAAGGCGGGCGCGGCGATGGCGGGCTGGCTGTGCGCGCTGGACGTCACCGATATAGACGGGATGTGCGTGACGGACGACGACATATTTCCGGAGGGCACGCTTTCCGTGTCCGGCGCCAGAATATTTCAGGGCGTAACGCCGGACAAGGCGATACGGTATACCGCAAGCCTCATAATGACGTCGGGCTCGGGCCTCGCGCGCGTTTTCGGCGAGCTGCTCAGGCGCGAGGGCATGACGCTGGTGCGCGTCGACGATTTCGAGTGCTTCGAGGGCGGGATCAGCGCGCTTGTGCACGGTGAGCGAGTCATGACGGGCTCGGCGGCCTATATGAAGCTCATGAGCGTGAGGATACCGGACGACATAAATCTGGGGAACGCGGTTTTTACCGCCGTAGACGGCAAGCTTATCGTCGTATTCTCTATGGATTACGTACCGGTAAACGCGGTGCGGAGCGCGTTTTTGGAAATACTCAGGTGCAAGGTCAGGCTGCTGTTCGCGGTGCAGGACTTCAATATAACGACGAAAATGGCGGAGCAAAAATTCAAAGTCCCGTTTGAGGACGTCGAAAATCTGCCGGTCCGCACTACATACGGCATAGCGCGCGGGGAGGGCGGCGGCAGGATCGCGGCCGTTCTTACGCGCGGTGGGCTGGCCCCCGTGGGCGCGCTCATATCCGGCGCGCACGTGTTGAAGAAGACGGCTTTTTTCGCGACGCTGATCTCCGTCATATCCGCCGCGCTCGGCGTGGCGATCACGGCGCTTTTGTGCTGGCTTGGCGCCTACGATGCGGTGCGCGCGGGCAATTTGCTGATTTTCATGCTGTCGACGTTCGTAGCCGTCCTTCTTGTGTGCGGCTTCGCGAAATTCAAGAAATAGACACGTTTTGTCCGAATCGTAAATTTCATATGTATTGAGTATTTACATCTGAAAGAAATTCTGCTAAAATGCAGATATTATGTACGTATGATATGAAACTAATTGAGAAGAGGGGCAGAACTTAATGAGCTTGACCAGAATTATCTTATATATCAACGATGTGGAGCGCTCGCTTCTGTACGACCCTGATAAGGACACGCTGGCCGGCGTGCTGCGCCGGAGCGGCTTTACAAGCGTCAAGGTGGGCTGCGGCACAGGCGTGTGCGGCGCGTGCTCCATCATACTCAACGGGGAGCTTATCCGGTCGTGTACGCGCAGGATGAAAAACGTGCCGGAGTTCTCCGAGATCACCACTATAGAGGGCGTGGGCACGCCGGACAATCTGCACCCGCTCCAGCAGGCATGGATAACCTACGGCGGCGCGCAGTGCGGCTTTTGCTCGCCCGCCTTCATAATATCGGCGTACCAGTTGCTGCGCGAGAACGCCAGCCCCACGCGCGAGCAGGTGCGCGAGTGGTTCCGCTCGCACCGCAACGTCTGCCGCTGCACGGGCTACAAGCCGCTCGTGGACGCCGTTATGGAGGCCGCCGCCGTCATGCGCGGCGAGAAGACGGCGAGCGACATCACGTACGATTTCGAGGGCGAAAAGGACATCTACGGCTCGCGCCGCCCGCGCCCGACGGCCGTTGCCAAGGTGTGCGGCATCACGGCGTACGGCGACGACATCAAGTACAGTATGCCGCCCGGGACCGCGCATCTGGCGATAGTGCTGGCGGAGGCGCATCA